>JAICYE010000621.1 GCA_025934385.1 Acidimicrobiia bacterium
CCCGGGGGGGGGGCCCCCGCCGGCCCCCCCGGGACCCCGCTCTTCTTCTGGTCCCCCAGCCAGGAGTTTCTCTGTTGCGCCGTCGTGCTCTTGCTCTCGCTCTCGCCGTCGCGGCCGCGGCGGCGGCGTTCGTCGTTCCCGGGCATCCGGCGGAGGCGTTTCCGACGCCGATGCCCACCGAAAGCTGGGTGGCCAACGGCGACGTGCACGCCGTCCTCACGAACGGGGGCCAGACCTACATCGCCGGGGCCTTCGACCAGGTCGGCCCCAACACCGGCTTCGGTGTGCCGCTCGACCCGGCCACCGGCCTGCTGGCGGCCAACTTCGCCACCAGCGGCGCCAAGATCGACGGCCACGTCTACGCCGCCGTTCCGGACGGGTCGGGCGGCTGGTACATCGGCGGCGACTTCACCCACGTGACCGCGGCCGGCGTGCAGACGTCGCGGCACAACGGAGCTCAGATCACCGCCAACGGGACGCTCGGGAAGTGGAACCCCAACACCGACCTGCCCATCCACGCCATCGTCCGCGCCGCCCCGGACCGGATCTTCATCGGTGGTGGGTTCACGTCAGCGCAAGGTCTGACGGCGGACGGATTGACCGTGACCGACCACCTGGGCAACCCGTCCGCCTTGGCGGGCACCGCTCCCTACCAGGAGGTCGACTCGCTGGCGCTGTCGCCCGACGGCAGCCGGCTCTTCGTCGGGGGCACCTTCACCGCCCTCGGCAGCGTCACCGGGCTGCACGGCCTGGCCGCGGTCGGCACCGCCGCCGGTACCGTCGACGCGACCTGGAACCCGGCCCTCGACACGGCCGCGGCCACGGTCACGCCGCCGGCTCCGGCCAAGACCGTCGCCGCGCTGGCCGTCGCCCCCGATGGGCGTGTCTTCGCCGGCGGAAGCTTCACCCAGGTCGGCGCCACCGCCACGGGCGGCCTGGCGGTGCTGAGCCCCACCGGGGCCGGCGGCCTCGACCCGGCCTGGAGCGTGCAGACAAACGGTTCCGTCTCGGCTCTCGCCCTGGCGGAGAACGGATCCTCGTTGTACGTGGGCGGATCATTCACCAAGGCCGGCGTGCTGAGCAACGGCGTCCTGGGCTGGTACGACACCCCTCGCCTGGCTCAGCTGACGCTGGCGGTCCCCGGGGGCGTCGGCGGCGTCAACCCCAACTTCGACCCGTCGCCTGACGGCGACGTCCTCGCCCTCGGCCTGTCGCTCGACGGCTCCCGCCTCTACGCCGGTGGGTCCTTCTCCAACATCGGTGGTGCCGGCCGCCGGTTCCTGGCCAGCCTCGACGCCGACTCGGGGTCGGCCGACACCGGCTTCGACGCCCGGGCGGCGGCGGCGGTGTACGCCGTGTCGGCCTCGCCGGGCGGGAGCGCCATCTTTGCCGGCGGCACGTTCACCAGCGTCAACGGCGTGACCCGGCACAACGTGGCCGCCCTCGACGGCAACGGCGTCCTCGTCTCCGGTTTCGTGGCCGACACCACCGGCGGCGCCCAGGGC
>JAICYE010000053.1 GCA_025934385.1 Acidimicrobiia bacterium
CGGCGGCGGCGTTGAGGGCGGTGAAGCACCCGGTGCCGCCCACCACGAGGACCGGATCGGGCACCACGTGGACGAGCGCCGCCAGCCGGGCCCCGGCCGCCTCGACGGCCCCGGCGCACCGGGCCGCCCGGAGCCCGGCGGCGACCTGCGCCCCGAGCGCCTGCAGCGCCCGGCGGCCGGCGGCGTCGGGTTCCTCGGCGACGAGCAGCACCAGCGCCCCCGGGCCGGGCCGCTCGTTGACCGGCAGGCACACGGCGAACTCGGCACCGGCGGTGAGTTGGGCGACGACGGGATCGGTCGGGGCCCGCACCGTGAGGCCCGGCCCGGCGATCAAGCGGGTGAACCCGGGATGCCGGCTGGCCGCCCCGAGTCGCTCCCGGTCGAGCCCCCGCCAGCCGACCACCTCGACACCGTCCGGGCCGTCCGGGAGGCAGGCGAAGCCCGCCCGGGCCCCGAAGCTCGAGGCGGCGACATCGAGGGCCGCCGCCACCACCGCTTCGACGGTGCCGGCGGCGGCGACGGCGGTCAGCGCGGCGGCGAGTCCGACATCGGAGTCTCCGGTGCCGGCCCGCCCGGCGCCGTTCAGGATCCCGGCCGGCGGCCGGGCGGCCAGGGCCAGGGCGGCGCAGTCCGCCAGGGGCGCGAGCACTTCCGGCTCCAGCGGCCGTGGTCCGCCGGCCGCGCCGCTCCGGGCCGCGGCCACCCGTCCCCGCCGATCGATCGCCGGCGGGACGCCGTCCCGCCCGGCCACGGCCAGGACGGCGACGACGTCGCTCCGGAGCCGGACGGGCACGGCCACGGCCGCCAGCCCCACGCCGGGGTCGGAGCGGCGCGCCGCCCGTCCGGAGGCGAAGGCCTCCTCGCCGGCCTCGAGGAGCAGGGGGTACGTCGGACCGATTGCCACAAGAGGCGTCAACCGCCCCTCTAACATCGCCGCCAACAGCACGTGGGAGGCAGCGGTGCGAGACAGGGCCTCGTCGGCGACGTCGCGGAGGACCCGCCCAGGGTCCACCCCTTCGGCCAGGGAGCGCACGATACTGGCGATGCCGCTGTCGGTCATTTGCGTCCCACTAGCCCGTCGTCACCCGGAGGTATCGGCCGTGTCGGGGAGCGTCATGAGAGCGCCCGACCAACGTTCTTGGATTGAGCGCTCAAGCCCCGCACGGATTGCGCCGATGGGTTGGGCATGACTCAAAGGGGCCAAGGAGGACGAGGAATGACCACCATCCGAGCGACCTGCCCGTCCTGCGGGGATGTGCGACTGAAGGCGTCCGACGTCGTGGTGCGGGTGTGCGCCAACGACAACAAGGGGTCGTACTGCTTCCGTTGCCCGAGCTGCGGCCTCCGGGTGACCAAGTCGGCCGACTCCCGGATCGTCGACCTCCTCGCCAGCTCCGGCGTCAAGATGGACGTCTGGCACCTCCCGGCCGAGCTGTGGGAGGCCCGCCCGACCGGCGCCCCCGTGTCGTACGACGACCTGCTCGACTTCCACCTCATGCTGCAGGACGACGCCTGGTTCGAGCAGCTGGCCGACCGCATCGCCGACGCCGAGAAGTAGACCGGCCCCGGGCGCCCGCCCGGCGCCCCTCCTCGGCCTCGAGCTTCCTTCCGCCGCCTCCTTTCCCGACACCCCCCGAACCGGGTGTGGGGAGAGGAGGCGGTAGCATTTACGGGGACCTTTCCGGAAGGAAGCGATGTTCAACATCGGCCCGCTCGAACTGCTCGCCATCCTCGTCGTCGCCCTGCTCGTCTTCGGCCCCGAGAAGCTGCCGGAGATGGGCAAGCAGGTCGGCAAGGCCATGAAGGAGTTCCGCAAGTTCCAGGCCTCGATGCAGGAGAACGTCCGCGACATCGTGGAGCCCATCGCCGGGCCGATCATGCCGGGCAACAACCCGCTGTCGCCCACCAACATCTTCGGTGGCGGTCCACCGCCGACCAACATCTCCGGCGGCGCGCTGCCGACCGAGAGCAACGTCCCCCGGTCGGCCACGATCCAGAACCCGCAGCCGCCCGAGAGCGAGGCGGCCGCCGCCCCCGGGAGCTTCGGGCACTACGCCCCCGTCGAGCCGCCGGCCAACGGGTCGGAGGCGGCCGCTGCGGCGCCGAGCCCGCCCTCGCCGCCGGACGCGACGCCGCCACCGTCCCCCGGCGGTTCGTCAGAGTCCGAACAGCGGTAGGGCCGGTAGGGTAGGCCCTCGTGGCCCGGAGCGCGGAGAAAGAGAAGAAGAAGGAGAAGAAGGGCGACGACGTCGGCACGATGTCGGTCGTCGACCACCTGCGGGAGCTGCGCGACCGCATCATCTGGTCGCTGATCGCCATCGCCATCGGCACGACGATCGTCTTCATCTTCTTCACCCCGCTCGTCCACCTCCTGACGGCGCCCTACCGCCACCAGACGAACAAGGCGCTGATCTTCACCACGCCGCTCGAAGCCTTCATCGTCCGGCTCAAGGTGGCCGCCTACGGCGGGCTCATCCTCGCCTCGCCGTTCGTCTTCTTCCACCTCTGGCGGTTCATCACGCCGGGGCTCAACCCCAACGAGAAGCGCTACGCCGTGCCCTTCGTGGTGTCGGCGGTGGTGCTGTTCCTCGGCGGCTGTGTGGTGGCGGCCTTCACGCTGCCGGCGGCGCTCAAGTTCCTCCTGGCGGTCGGCGGGAAGGACATCCAGCCGTTCCTCACGGCCAACAGCTACCTGACGCTCGTCTTCCTCATGGCCCTGGCCTTCGGCGTCAGCTTCGAGTTCCCCATCCTGATGATGTTCCTGTTGCTGGCCCGCATCGTGCATACGAGCCAGCTCCGGAAGGTCCGCAAGTACGCCTTCCTCGGGATCGTGGTCTTCGCCGCCGTGATCACCCCGAGCCAGGACCCGATCTCGCTGTTCGCCATGGCGATCCCGATGTACCTGCTCTACGAGGCGTCGATCATCATCGGGCGGATCCTGAAGCGTTGACGCTCCGGGACGTGTTCGTCGGGTCCCGCGGCTTTCCCCTCGACGAGTTCCAGGTGAGGGCCCTCGACGCCCTCGACGCGGGCCGGTCGGTGCTGGTGGCCGCCCCGACCGGGTCCGGCAAGACGGTGGTGGCCGAGTACGCCGTGGAGAAGGCCCTGGCCGAGGGGCGCAAGGTCTTCTACACCACGCCGCTCAAGGCCCTCTCCAACCAGAAGTACGGCGACCTGGCGCGGACCCACGGCGCCGGCCGCGTCGGGCTCCTCACCGGTGACAACTCCGTCAACGGCGAAGCGCCGGTGGTGGTGATGACCACCGAGGTGCTGCGCAACATGATCTACGCCGCCTCCCCGACGCTGGAGGGGCTGCGCTACGTCGTCCTCGACGAGGTCCACTACCTCCAGAACCCCTACCGGGGGGCGGTGTGGGAGGAGGTCATCATCCACCTCGCCCCCGAGGTCGACCTCGTCTGCCTGTCGGCCACCGTGTCGAACGCCGAGGAGTTCGCCGACTGGATCCAGACCGTCCGGGGTGAGACCGAGGCGGTCATCGAGGAGCGCCGGCCGGTCCGCCTGCGGCACCTCTACCTGGTCGGCGACCGCCAGTCCGAGGACGTCCACATCCTGCCGACGTTCGTCGAGGCCGAAGCTCCGGACGGGAGCGTCGAGCTGAGGCCCAATCCGGAGGCTTCCCGGCTCGACTCCCGCTCGAGCCGGCGGGGCGGGCCGGCGATGCGGGGCCGGCCCCGGGGGCGGCTCTACCCGCCCCGGCGCATCGAGACCGTCGAGCGGCTCGACGACGAGGGCATGCTGCCGGCCATCTACTTCATCTTCAGCCGGGCCGGCTGCGACCAGGCCGTCGACGCCTGCCTGGCCGCCGGGCTGCGGCTCACCGATCCCGAGGCCCGGGAGCGGATCCGGGCCATCGCCGAAGCCCACGTCGAGACGCTGTCGGACACCGACCTGGAGCTGCTCGGCTACGGCGCCTGGGAGGCGGGCCTCGAGGCGGGCTTCGCCGCCCACCACGCCGGCATGGTGCCGCCGATGAAGGAGGCGGTCGAGGAGGCCTTCGCCGCCGGGCTCGTCAAGGTGGTCTTCGCCACCGAGACGCTCTCGCTGGGCATCAACATGCCCGCCCGCACGGTCGTCATCGAGAAGCTGTCGAAGTTCACCGGCGAGCGCCACGAGTTCCTCACTCCCGGCGAGTACACGCAGCTGACCGGCCGGGCCGGGCGCCGGGGCATCGACGACCTCGGCTACGCCGCTGTGCTGTGGAACCCCTACGTACCCTTCGACCAGGTGGCGTCGCTGGCCTCGACCCGGTCCTATGCCTTGGCATCGTCCTTCAGACCCACGTACAACATGGCCGCCAACCTCGTGCGGCGCTACCCGTCCGACGTCGCCCACCACCTCCTCAACCTGTCGTTCGCCCAGTACGGCGCCGACAAGGAGATCGTCCGCCTCGAACGGCAGCTGGAGCGCGGCCGGGAGCTGCTGGCCAGCCACCGGCGGGGAGCGGAGTGCGAGCGGGGCGACGTGGAGGAGTACCGGGCGCTGCTCCGCAACCGGGCCGAGCGGCGCCGGGCGGCCCGGGGGATCGACGGCGGCGCCGGCGGGCCGTCCGGCTTCGAAGCGCTCAAGCCCGGCGACGTCATCGCCCGGCGGGGCAACAGGGCCGTCGTCCTCCAGCGGACGCGGGGCCGGGGCGACGAGACCAAGCTCCTCGTGCTGACTGCCGACCGGGGCGTGATGCGGCTCGGGCCCACCGACTTCGCCGGCCCGGTCCGGGCCATCGGCGCGATCGACCTGCCCCGCCCGTTCGCCCCCCGGAGCCCGTCGTTCCGGCGGGCGGTGGCCGAGGCCCTGCGAACCGTGAAGGTGCACTCAGCCGGGAGAACGGGCGGGTCCGGGGGGGCGGAGGCCGCCCTGGCGGGAGTCGTCGACGGCGACGCCGTCCGCAGCCATCCGGTGGCCGGTTGCCCGGAGCTCTCCGTCCACCTCCGCTACGCCGAACGGGCCGAGCGCCTCGCCCGCGACGTCGAGCGCCTCGAACGGCGGATCCGGGGGCGGACCGAGAGCCTGGCCCGGCAGTTCGACCGGGTCCTGCGGGTGCTGGAGTCCTGGGGCTACGTCGATGGCTGGCAGCTGACCGGGGCGGGGGAGATGCTGACCCGCCTCTACAGCGAGACCGACCTGCTCCTGGCCGAGTCGCTCCGCGAAGGGCTGCTCGACGGGCTGGACGGGCCGTCGACGGCCGCCGTCTGCTCGGTGTTCTCCTACGAGTCCCGGGGGCCCGACCAGGGAGCGGCGCACCGGGTGCGCTTCCCGAACCGCACGGTGCGGGACCGGGTCGCCGAGATCGACCGGATCTGGCGCGACCTCAACGTGGCCGAAGACGACGCCGGCCTGCCCGAGACCCGTCCGCCCGACGGCGGGTTCGCCGCCGCCGCCCACGCCTGGGCCAAGGGTCTGGACCTCGAAGCGGTGCTGCTCGACGAGGAGCTGACCGGCGGCGACTTCGTCCGCAACGTGAAGCAGCTGATCGACCTGCTCCGCCAGGTGGGCGACGTCGCTCCCTCCCCGGCGACGGCGTCCGCCGCCCGGTCGGCCGCCGATGCGCTGTTCCGGGGTGTGGTGGCCGCCTCGAGCACGGTCGGGGCCACCGGCGCCCGAGCGGCCGACCGGGAATGAGCCAGAGCTCTCCGGGGGACACCCCCGAACCCCGGCGGCTCCGGCCCGGGCAGCCCTGGGGGACGGAGGCATCCGGCCCGGCCGACCTCGAGGTCACCGGCGGCGACGGGATGCTGGCGGCCGTCCTCGCCCGGGGGATGGCCGACCCGCTGGTGCGCTTCGCCGCCGGACCCGGTTCCGACCTGGCCCGGGCCGTCGGGCTGGTGGCCGGGGCCCCTCCGGGCGGCCTGGCGCTTCCGCTCGACGTCCTCGATCTGGCCCCCGGGGGCGGGGGGCCCGTTCCGCCGCTGGTGGCGGTCAACAGCGTCGTGGTGGGCGTGCCGCCCGACCGGCTCCGGGCCTGGCACCGTCCGGCGGGCCTGACCGTGGAGATCGACGGCGCGGCCGTGGACGCGGCCGGAGCGACGACGCTGGTCGTCATGAACGGGGAGTACCTCCGGGGGCTCGACGTCAGCCCCCGCGGCCACCCCGGAGACGGCGTGGCCGAGGCCCAGCTCTACGCGCTGCCCGCCGGAACCCGACGCGCCATGCGTTCCCGCCTGATTGCCGGCGCGCACCTGCCGCATCCCGGCATCACCGTCCGCAAGGTGCACCGGATGACCGTGCAGGCCGCCCGGCCCGTCCCCCTCGAGGTCGATGGCGAGGATGCCGGTCGGATCACCGCCCTGGAACTCCGGCTGCGCCCGTCGGCGTACCGATTGTTCATCTGACGCCGGGCTGGCCTACCGGCACCAGCCCCGCTGGAGGCCGGCGAACACGGCAACGGCGGTCAGGGGGAATCCAGGAAATCGTTGACGCGGGCGGCGTTCTCGGCGGCGTGGGTCAGCAGGAAGAGGTGGCCCCCCTCGACGACCTCGAGGCGGGCCCGGGGGATGCGCCGGGCGAGGATGCGGCCGTTGGCCACCGGCACGATCGGGTCGACGGCGCCGGTCAGCACCAGCGTCGGCTGGCGGAGGCGGTGGAGCCACAGGACGCTGGCGAAACGGCGCAGGGCCAGCATCTGCCACACGTAGCCCCGCCCCGAGGGCGCCCGGGTGAAGCGGGCCCGCCGCTGGTGGGCCATCATCTCCGGGTCGTCGGCCACGTCGGGGCCGTAGAGGCGGGGGGCCACCCGGTCGAGGTACGACGGCGACCAGTAGCGCAGCGGCGTGGCCAGGATGGCCAGCACTCTCGGGTCCCCGGGGACGGGCGCCCCGCCGGCCATCGTGGCGCACAGCACCAGCCGCCGGACGCGCTCGCCGCCCCGCCAGGCCAGCTCCTGGGCCAGCGCCCCGCCCCACGACACGCCGAGGACGTCGACGGCGGGCACGCCGAGCTGGTCGAGCACGGCCAGCACCATCCGGGCGACGCCCCCCATCGTCGGCGGCAACAGCGGCACCGACGACTCGCCGACCCCGGGGGCGTCGAAGGCGATCGTGGGCCGGCCGAGGGGATCCCGGAACGGCGTCCACATCTCGATCGGTGCGCCGATCCCGTTGCACAGCAACAGCGGCGGCCGCTCCAGGCCCGAGCGGGTCGAGCCGGCGGCGGCGAAGGCGGTGGCCGGGCGGACCGACACCCGCAGCTGCAGCCCGGCCACCGTCACCATCTCGACGCGTTCGTCCCGGGCGGCGGCGGCCCTCGGGGCCGAGCCAGGAGTCAGGGAAGCCGGGGTCAACTGCCGCAGTAGCGGCCGGGGGCGGAGTCGAGGACCGGGTGGCGCCGGTCGCCGAGGGAGCGGGGCGCCCGCCTGGACTCGCCATCCCGGGCGGTGAGCCAGCCCGACCACTCCTCCCACCACGACCCGGCGATCTTCTCGGCCGAGGCGAAGAAGCCGGCGCTGTCGGGGCCGGGGTCGCTCGATGCCCTGTAGCTCGACTTCTTGTTGCCCGGCGGGTTCACGATCGCCTGGATGTGGCCGGAGGAGGAGAGCACGAAGCGAGTATTGCCGCCGAGGATACCGACGGCCCGATAGCAGGCCTCCCACGGCGTGATGTGGTCGGTGAGGGCGGCCAGGAGGTAGGTGTCCTGGTCGACCTTGGCCAGGTCGATCGGCGTACCCAGCACGGTCAGCTTTCCCGCCTCCGGCAAGGGATTCTCGAGGAACAGCGAGGCGAAGTCGGCGTGGAGGCCGGCGGTCATGTTGGGCATGTCGGCGTTCCAGGCCAGCACGTCGAAGGCCGGCGGGTCCTGGCCCAGCAGGTAGTTGTTGACCCAGTAGTTCCACACCAGGTCGTTGGGCCGCATCCAGGCGAACATCCGGCTGAGCTGGCGGCCCTTCAGCACGCCCGTCCGCTTGGAGCCCCGCACGGCCAGCGCCGCCGACCACTCCGACAGGAACAGCGACGCCATCGTCTCGGCGGCCGTGTCGAGGACGGTGACGAGGAAGGTCAGCGTCCTGATCCGGCGCTCGCCGGTGGCGGCCAGGTGACCGGCCAGGGCGGCGGTGGTGATGCCGCCGGCGCAGGCGCCGACGAGGTGGACGTCGGGGCTGCCGGCGATGAGGGCGGCGGTGGTCAGCGCCTCCAGGGAGGCGGCGACGTAGGTGTCGAGGTTCCAGTCCCGGTGCGCCGGCGTGGGGTTGCGCCAGCTGACGATGAAGACCTGGTGCCCCTGGTTGACGAGGAACTCGACGAGGCTCCGGCCGGGGGAGAGGTCGAGGATGTAGTGCCGGCTGATCTCCGGCGGGATGAACACCACCGGGACGGTGCCGACCGTCGGGGTGGCCGGCGTGTACTGGAGGAGCTCGAAGACCTCGGTTCGCAGCACGACCGACCCCGGCGAGGTGGCGATCGTCTCGCCGAGCCGGAACGGGCGGGTGTCGACCGTCCTCGGCATGGCGCCGTTGTGGAGGACGTCGCCGGCCAGCGCCCGGACACCCTTGACCATGCTCGCCCCCCGGCTGGCGACGGCGGTGCGCAGCGCCGCAGGGTTGCCGAGCAGGCTGTTGGTCGGGGCCAGCGCGTCGACGACCTGGCCGACCACGAACCGGGCCCGTTCCTCGCTCTTGTCGTCGAGCCCGAGCCGGCCGACGGTGTCGTCGGCCACCGCCGCCGTGCCGAGGTAGCCCTGCAGCACCCGCCGGTAGACGGGATTGCCCGACCAGGTCGGGTCGGCGAAGCGCCGGTCGCCGGCCTCGGGCGCCCGGCGGGCCCCGCCCCGGGCGGCCGAGGCCAGTTCGCCGGTGAGCTGCAGGCCGGCGCCGGCCAGGCGGACGGGGTGGCGGGCGGCGCCGGCGGCCAGCCGGGCTGCGGCCGCCACCTGCGGGCGGCCGAGCGGGATGAGCGGCACGGCGCCGGTCATCGTCGGCTTGGACCGGTCGTCGGGCGAGGCGGCGAGATCAGCGTTCGTCGTCATGCCCAGACTCTGTCAGGCGGACGGGCCAGGAGATAGGGGAGGGCCCTACCACTTCTGACCTCGGCCTTTGTCGGACGCGCCAAATCGCCGGGCAAGCGGGAACCGGGGCGCCCTCCGCCTCGTCCAACACGGCATCCACCGACGCCGGGAGGTTGCCATGCTGCGTGCCCGTCCCACTCTGACTGCCATCGCGGTGGCGGCCGTCGCTGCCGTGGCGCTGGCGGGATGCGCCAGGAGCGGAGGGACCGCGGCCGGGGCCGCGCCGGCCGCCACCGTCTCCACCGACAGCGGGCGGCCCACGATCGCCGCCCGGGGCGTCGGGCTCGTCAAGGGCACCCCCGACACGCTCCGGGTGGTGCTCGGCGTCGAGACCCACTCGGCCGGCGCCCAGGACGCCCTGGCCCAGAACAACGACAAGGCCAACGCCCTCATCAAGACGTTGAAGGACAAGGGCGTCGAGGCCAAGGACATCCAGACGTCGCAGCTGTCGATCAGTCCGACCTACGACAACCAGGGCCGGCGCATCACCGGCTACCAGGTCGACAACCAGGTGACGGCGACCATCCACGACCTCGGCGGGGCCGGGGCGCTGATCGACGCCGCCGCGGCGGCGGTGGGCGACGCCGTACGGGTGCAGTCGATCGGCTTCTCCATCGACGACGACAGCGCCCTCAAGGCCGAGGCCCGCACCCAGGCCGTCCACCAGGCCCAGGTGCAGGCCGAGCAGATGGCCAAGGCCGCCGGCGTGAAGCTCGGCGCCATCCGGCTGATCTCCGAGGTGCCGGCCAACAGCCCGACGCCGTACTACGACGCCGTCGGCCGGACGGCCGGCCCGGGGATGGCCGCCGCCGCCCCGGCCCCGGTCGAGCCCGGCCAGCAGGAGCTGAGCCTCACGGTCGATGTCGTGTGGGACATCGCGCAGTAGCGAAACATC
>JAICYE010000176.1 GCA_025934385.1 Acidimicrobiia bacterium
CCAGGGTGGGTCGGCCCAGCCGGGCGGGACCGCCGGGCCCGGCGGAGGGGCCGGCTCGACGGGAGTGTGCACCGGAGGCGGCAGGTGAAGCTCCGGAGGGTCCGGCGACGGGCCGGCGGTGA
Organism: Acidimicrobiia bacterium; assembly: GCA_025934385.1. Next base: position 123 of record JAICYE010000176.1, read on the forward strand.
GGTCGACGGCGTCTTCGGGGGGTCGCCAACTCCGGGCCGCGGCCTGCCCGGCCCGCCGCAGGGCGCGGGAGGCGCGACGGGCGGGCTCGGCGGCGGCTTCGACCGCCCGGGCGGTCCCGCGGGCGAGCAGGCCGTGGGCGTCGACGTCGCCGGCGGCGGCCAGACCCGGGGCCAGCAAGCGCTCGGCCGGCCGGAGGTCGGGGGCCGAGGCCAGCCAGTGCTGCTGCGTCTCGCCACCGAGCAGCGGGGCGGCGGGGACGGCGGCGGCCAGCGTGGCGGGGGCGTCGGCCAGTTCGCCCTGGCGCATCCGGCACGGCGGGCAGCGGTCGAGATGCGAGCGGACGATCAGGCCGTCGGTGGGCTCCAGGGCGGCGGCCCGGTAGGCGTCGAGGTGGTCCACGGTGAAGCGGCAGCCGGCCCGCACCTCGTGGCGGCCGTAGGTCGCCTGCTGGGCGGCCCGGACCTCGGCCCGGGCGGAGCCGGCGAGGGTGACGACGTCCTGCGGCCCGCCGCCGAGGACGCCGGCCACCTCGGCCGGTGTCATCGCCTCGACGTCGAAGAGCCACAGGGCCGTCCGCGATGGTTCCGGCAGTGCGGCCAGGGCCTCCCGGGCGACGTGGTGCTCCAGCGTCGAGAGCACGACCTCGCCGTCCGGCCCGAGCCCGGCCAGTGGCGCCGGCGCCGGTGCTCCCGGCCCGTCCGCCCGTCCAGCGGCGGCGGCCCGGTCGAGGGCGGCCTGCCGGGCGCAGGCCAGGACAAAGGGGCGCAATGTCACGGCGCCGGTCCCGAACTCCTCAGCTTCCTCGGGCAACGCCGAGAAGAGCCGGGTGAACCCCTCGATGACCGCCAGCTCGGCGTCGGGGGAGAACCGGGAGGCGACGCAGGCGATCCGCCAGGCGGCGGCGTGGTGGCGCAGGTACAGCACGCCGAAGGCCAGGCGGTCGCCGTGGCGGGCCGCCTCGACCAGGGTGAAGTCGCCGGCGGCGGTGACGTCGTCAGGGTTGAAGCCCATGCTCTCCCTTCCCCCTCCCCAGGGGTCGTCAGGGTCGCGTCGAGGAAGCCGCGCCTCTGGTGTGGAATCGGTTGCTTTCATTCCCCGGTTGAGGCGGTTTCTCACGTTCCGTGGTCAGACTTGCCCGAAACGCGCCGATAGCGGGCTGAACGCGGAGCGCGGTCCGTAGCCTGTCGGGCGAGATGGCCGCTCAGCAGACGATCGTCGTCGACCACCTGGCCCGTCTGGAGGACGGGTCGATCGTCGTCGCCGGTATCGACGGCAGCCACGAGCACATCGCTCCGCTCCGGGGAACGCCGTGGGACACGGCCGCCACCGCCCGGGCCGGCGGCCCGTTCGGCATCGGCGAGGTCGTCGACCTCGGCTTCTCCCGGCGCAGCGGGAGGCCGCCGCTGGTCGAGGAACGGGCGGTCGAAGAGGAGGAGGTCAACGCCCTGGGGCGGCTCCCCGACGGCCAGTTCTGGTCGCTGCTGGAGACGCTCGGCCACGACCACCTGCCGTCGATCTACGGCCCGGATCTCGCGGTGTCGTCATCGGGGTCGGCGTCGGTGCCGGCCGGTCGGGGGAAGGCGTCGCTCGGCGTGCTGCGCTGCCCCGGCCCGGCGGAGCTGTTCCGGCGGGGCAGCCAGCTGCGGATGGGCCTCGACGACCTGCGGCTGGGTTCGCTCGACCTCACCGTCCACGACCACCGGCTGCGGGACGAGAAGGGCGTCCCCATCGACTCGCTGTGGAAGGTCATCCGCCGCCGGGTCCAGAGCGGCGAGCCGGTCATCCTCTCCGTCGGTCTGAGCCAGGCGTTCAACGGCGTGCACTGGCTCCGGGTCGACAACATCCACTTCCGGGACTACTTCGACGACCACCCGGTGTTCCGGTTCGCCCGCTGAGGGCTCGGGAGCTCGACCTGCCTCCCCCTACGAGCCGGTGTACTTCGGCGGGCGGCGTTCGGCGAAGGCGGCGACGCCCTCGGCGAAGTCGTCGGTGGAACGGAGCAGGCCGTAGGCCAGGCCCTCCAGCTCAAGGCCGACGTGGAGCGGCGCGTCGTAGGCCAGGTTGAGCACCCGCTTGGCCACCTTCAGGGCCAGGGGCGCCTTGGCCGCCAGCTCGAGGGCGATCCCGGTGGTGCGGGCGTCGAGTTCGGCGAGGGGTACGACCTCGGCCACCAGCCCCCACTGCAGCGCTTCGGCGGCGGGGATGCGCCGACCCCGCAGGATGGCGTCCTTGGCCCGGGAGAGGCCGACGAGATGGGCGAGCCGTTGTGTCCCGCCGCTGCCGGGGATCATGCCGAGGGTGATCTCGGGCAGGCCGAGGACGGTGTCGTCGGCCGCCAACCGCAGGTCGCAGGCGAGGGCCAGCTCCAGGCCGACGCCGAACGTCCAGCCGTGGAGCTTGGCCACCACCGGCTTCGGGCAGCGCTCGGCGGCGGCGATGTTCTTCGCCAGGTGGGACAGCTCCTCGGGGCTGCGGGTCATGAAACCCGGGATGTCACCCCCGGCAGTGAACGCCTGCTCACCGGCGCCGGCCAGCACGACGACCCGCACGCCGTCGTCGGCGCCGAGCTCGCCGAACACCCCGGCCAGCTGGTCGCGGGCCGCCAGGCTGACCCGGTTCATCTTCTCGGGGACGTCGAGGGTGATCGTGGCGATGCCGCGCTCGGCGTCGCGCTCGACGTGGAAGCCGTCGTACGTGTCTCCGGTCATGGGGCCGGATCCTCGCGCAGCAGCCGGCGGAGCAGCTTGCCGGAGGGCGATTTCGGCAGGGTCTCCACGAAGCGGTACCGGCGGGGCCGCTTGAAGTCGGCCAGCGGCGACCGGCGGCACCACTCGTCGAGGGTGGCGGTGTCGAGCGGTTCGCGGCTGACGACGAAGGCCGTGACCCGCTGGCCGAGGCGTTCGTCGGCCGTTCCGATCACGGCCGCCTCGGCGACGGCCGGATGGGCCACGAGGACGTCCTCCACCTCGGTGGGGTGGATGTTCTCCCCGCCCGAGATCACCATGTCGTCGGCCCGGCCGACCACCCACAGATCGCCGTCGGCATCGAGGCGGCCGAGGTCGCCGGTGCGGTACCAGCCGTCGGCCGTGAGCGCCTTGGCGTCGGCGTCGGGCCGGTGCCAGTAGCCGCCGAACGCCTCGTCGGAGTCCAGGGCGGCGAGGATCTCGCCGACGCCGTCGTCCTCTCCGGCGCCGCCGATCGGGTCGAGCCTGAGCCGGCCGTGCACGCCGGAGCGCCCGGCGCAGCCGGGCTTGGCCCGCTGGTCGCCGTGAATCGAGAACGTGTAGATCTCGGTCGACCCGTAGTGGTTGACGAACACCTCGGGGCTGAACGCCTCGTTGCAGCGCTCGACGAGCGTGGGGCTCATCGGCGCCCCGGCGTAGGCGAGACGGGGGACCGGCAGTCGCCGCTCGGCGGCGTCGAGAGCTCCGAGGAGGTCGTGGTACAGCGTGGGGGCGAGGTAGAGGGCGCCGATCCGTTCGGCGGCGATCAGCTCGACGGCCTCGGCGGCCCGGAACTCCGGCCGGATCACGAAGCAGCCGCCGACGGCGTGCATGGCCAGCAGCGAGCGGACGGCCATCGTGTGGTACAGCGGCATCACGCCCAGCGTCCGCTCGCCCGGCCCGTAGCGGCACTGGATCACGTGGGCCAGCGCCGCCGCCCACTCCGCCCGCTGCGACCGGGGCACTCCTTTGGGGCGGCCGGTGGTGCCCGAGGTGTAGAGCATGAGCGACGGCTCGGTGTCGACGACGTCGGACGGGCCGGGCGCCGGGTCTCCGGGGGTGAGCTCCGTCCACGGCCGGGCGCCGGTGGCGTCGACGAGGTGCTCCTCGGCGAAGAAGACGGCGGCCTCGGCGTCGGTGGCGCAGTAGCGGATCTCGTCGGGCTTGAGCCGCCAGTTGACGGGCACGAAGCAGGCGCCGAGCCACTGGCAGGCCCAGTAGGCGACGACCGTCTCGACGCGGTTGCGGACCGCCGCCACGACGCGCTGCCCCCGTCGGACGCCGAGGGAGGCGAGACCGCCGGCGGCCCGGCGGGCCTCGCCGAGGAGATCGCCGTAGGTCAGGCGCCGCTCGCCGTCGGCGACGGCCTCGGCGTCGGGTTCCCGCTCGGCGGCGGCCAGGAGCACCTCGCCGAGGTTCACGATGCCGGTTCGCCGCCACCGGTGCCGGCGACCTCGGCGATGGCGGCGACGATCGGCTCGTAGCCGGTGCAGCGGCAGAGGTGGCCGGAGAGCAGCCGGCGGATCTCGTCCTCGTCGGGCGGACCCTGCCGGCCGACCGCCGACTGGTCGAGTCGTTCGGTTGCGGCCATGAGGATGCCGGCGGTGCAGAACCCGCACTGGAGGGCGAAGTGCCGCTTGAACGCCGCCTGGAGCGGGTGGAGCGTGCGGTCGGCGTCGGCGGCCGCCAGCCCTTCCACCGTGGTGATCTCGGCGCCGTCGGCCTGGCGGCCCAGCAGGAGGCAGGACCGGACGCCGACGCCGTCGAGGCGGATGGTGCAGGCGCCGCACACGCCGTGCTCGCAGCCGACGTGGGTGCCCCGCAGGCCAAGGTCGTGGCGGAGGAAGTCCGACAGCAGCTGCCGGTCGGGGACGCGCTCCAGCGACACCACCCGCCCGTTGACTCTGCAGCGCCCGTCCCCGGTTCTCGGCAGGATTTTCCGCGGAAAGCGCGGCAAATCCTGCCGAGATTCGGGGGGACTCGTAGCAGCACGGCCGCGGGCCCGTTCAACGGCGCGGGTTACGAGGACGGCGACGAGGTGGCGCTGGTAGTCCGGAGGGGCGTGCAGCGAACCGGTTGGGTCGATGAGGCCGGCCGCGATGCGGCCGGCCTCATCGGGCGGTGCGCCGCTCACGAGGGCCTCGGCCGCCTCGGGCAGGAGCAGCGGGCGGTCGGCGATGGCGCCGGCGGCGACCCGGGCGGCGCCGACGCGACCGTCGGCATCGAGCAGCAGCGACACGGCCACCGCCGCCAGGGGGAAGTCGCCGTGGCGCTGGGCCACTTCCAGGAGAGCGCTGCCCTCGCGCTCCCGGGGGACCGGGAAGCGCACTTCGGTCACGAGTTCCCCGGGTCGCACGGTGGTGGTGAGGAAGCCGGCAAACAGGTCGTCGGCCGGGATCTCCCGCCGTCCGTCCGGCCCTTCCGCCACCACGGAACCGCCGAGGGCGAGGAGGGCGAGGGGCAGTTCGGCGGCGGGATCGGCGTGGGCCACCGAGCCGCCGACGGTCCCCCGGTTGCGGGTGGCGACGTGCCCGACCAGCGGCAGCCCGTCGGCCAGGGCGCCGATCGCCGCCGCCTCCGACGAGAGCTCCAGCGTCCGCTGGCGGGTCAGGGCGCCGACGACCAGCGTGCCGTCGGTGACATCCAGTCCGTCGAGACCGGCGAGCCCGTTGAGGTCGACGACGACGCCGGGCGCGGCGAGCCGGAGGTTGAGCATCGGCACGAGGCTCTGGCCGCCGG
>JAICYE010000356.1 GCA_025934385.1 Acidimicrobiia bacterium
GAGACCACGATGGCGTCGTCCCAGTGGACGCCGGCCCGGGCGAAGGCCACCGCCACCGACGACGGCGCCGGATGGATCTCCAGCGCGCCGGCGCCGAAGCGCGCCGCCGCCACCCGCACGATGCCGAAGAACCCGGGATCGCCCGACGCCAGCAGGCAGACCCGCTCGCCGACGGCCCGGCGCTCGGCGGCGAGATCCAGCGTCTCGGCCAGCGGTCCGGGCACCTCGAGGCGCTTCCCGGCGACGTCGGCCGGCAGGGCGTCGAGGAGCCGGCCGATGCCCAGCACCACGTCGGCCGAGCGCAGCGCGGCGGCGGCCGCCCGTCCGAAGCACTCGTCGCCGAGGAAACCGACGACGGCGACGGGGGGCCCGCCCCCAGCCCTCGTCTCGGGGGTGGTCATCGCCCGGCCCGCCGGGCCGACGGCCGGCCCTCGGTCGAACCGGCCGGGGAGCGCAGGCGGTAGGCGGTCGTGTAGCCCGGCTCGTAGAGGTGCGACCGGCGCCGGACGGGCCCGCCGGCCAGGGCCTCGCCCACCAGCACGAGCGCCGTCATGGTGGCGCCGGTGGCCCGGAGGTCGGAGGCTAAGCGGGCCACGGTCGTCCGCACCACGACCTCGTCGGGCCAGCTGGCCCGGACGACGACGGCGGCCGGGGTGTCGGGCCCGTAGCCCGAGCCCGGCGCCAGCAGCTCGGCGACCAGCTCGTCGGGCCGGGCGGCGGACAGGAAGACGGCCATGGTGGCGCCGTGGGGGGCGAAGGCAGCGACGCCCTCGCCGGCCGAGGCTTCGCCGGCCGGCATCGAGGCGGCGGTGCGGCCGGCCAGCCGGGTGAGCACGACGCTCTGGCTGACGCCGGGCACGGTCAGCTCCCGGCCGAGGGCGGCGGCCGCCGCCGCCACCGACGACACGCCCGGCACGACCTCGAACGAGCGCTGCCCGGCCAGGCACCAGTCCATCTGCTCGCCGATGGCGCCGTAGAGGGCCGGGTCGCCGGAGTGGAGCCGCACGATCGGGGTCGCCTCGCCGTGGGCGGCGTAGACGGCCAGCACGTCCTCCAGCGTCATCGTGGCCGAGTCGTGCACCTCGACGCCGGGGCGGCAGTGACTCAGGAGCGCCTCCGGCACGAGGGAACTGGCCCAGACCACCACGTCGGCGGCCGCCAGGCGGGCGGCGCCTCGGAGCGTGATCAGGTCGGCGGCGCCGGGGCCCGCTCCGACGAACGAGATCACTGTCCGAGCCTCGCCGGGATGATCACGGTGGCCAGGTAGGAGGCGGGGCCGTCGGCGGCGAGGTCGGACAGGGGGCCGATCCGCTCGCCGGGCATGCCGAGCAGCTCGCCGGCGACGGCGCCGTCGAGCCGGCCGGCGGCGGCGGCCGCCTTGGCCAGGTCGGGCAGCCGCCGGCCGCCCTTGTAGAGGACGACGGTGACGGCGGGGTCGCCGAGCGCGGCACCGACGTCCTCGCCGTCGAGGGCGGTACGCACGAGGAGGCGCTGGCGCTCGTCGGTGACGGTCGTGCCGGTGCGAGCGGCCAGCGACTGGAAGGCCATGACGCCCGGCACCTGCTCGACCACCGTGGCCGGCCGGCGCCGGCGCACGGCGGCGACCACCGACGTGAAGGTCGAGTAGGTGAGGGGGTCGCCGAGCGTCACGAAGGCCACTTCTTCGCCGGCGTCGAGGTAGCCGGTCACCACCCGGGCCGCCTCGCCCACCGACCGGTCGCGCTCGGCTCGGCCCGGCGCCATCTCGAAGGGGATCCGATCCACCCGCAGGCCGGGCACCGCCTGGCGGACCACGGCCTCGGCCCTCCCGACGGCGTCGACGGCGGTGGCCGGGGCCACGATCCGGTCGGCCCGGCGAAGGGCCGCCAGCGCCCGCAGCGTCACGAGGTCGGCCTCGCCCGGCCCGACGCCGATGCCCACCAGCCTCCCGGGAACGGGTGCCTCCGCCGCCGCGGTCGCTCCGGTCGCGCCCGCCGCCGTTCCGGCCCGCACCTCGGCCTCGACCGCCGCCCGGATGACCTCCGCCTCACTCCGGCCGGTGGCCGCCGACCTGGCGGCCAGAGCCTCCTTGAGCCGGTCCGGGAGGTACACGCTGGTCTTGCGCACGGCCGCACAACGTAGGGCATGACGTAGGGCAGCGCCGCCTCGACGGCTCGGCGGGTCCGGCGTCAACCGGTGGCCGCGGCCGGGCTTCGCCGCCGCCGGCACGTCTCGACGAAGCCGGCGACGGCGGATGGGTCGCCGCCCGGGTGGTGGTGCAGGTACGTCGCCAGCAGCGTCGGGCCGGCGAAGCCGTCGGGCCGTTCGCCGAAGCGGCTGCGGAAGAGGAGGGCGTCGCCGGTCGGCTCGACCGTGGAGTAGTGGAACTCGTGGCCCCGCACGACCGTCCCGGCCGGGCCGATCGGCGAGGTCGCGGCCGCCGTCGCCTCCCGGTAGCCGAGGGTGAGGCGCCCGGTCATCACCCCGTCGGCCGGGACGACCCCGGCCATTGACCGTCCGTCCAGCGTCCGGCACAGCCAGAGGAGCCCGCCGCACTCCGCCCACGTCGGGAGTCCGCCGTCCACCCGGCGGCGGACGTCGTCGAGCAGCAGCCGGTTGCCGGCCAGGTCGGCGGCGTAGACCTCGGGAAAGCCGCCTCCGGCGATCAGCCCGTCGACCGCCTCGGGGAGCGTGTCATCCCGCAGGGGGTCGAACGGGACCGGCTCGGCCCCGGCCGCCACCAGGGCGTCGAGGGTGTCGGTATAGGTGAACGTGAACGCCGCCCCCGCCGCCACCGCCACCCGCACCGGCGGCCCGGGGGCCGCGTCGGGGAGGGGCGGGTCGCCGACCGTCAGCGGAGCAGCGCGGCCGGCCAGGCGCAGGACGGCGTCGAGATCGACCTGCTCGGCCACCGCCGCCGCCAGGCGGTCGAGGGCTTCGCCCACCACCGCCGGGCGCTCGGCCACGGGGACGAGCCCGAGATGGCGGTCCCGCCAGGTGAGGCGGTCGTCGTGGCCGAGGGCACCGAGCACCGGCCGGCCGAGCGGCGCCAGCGCCTCCCGGAGCTGGACCTCGTGAGCCGGCGAGCCGACCCGGTTGAGGACGACGCCGGCCAGGCGGACGGGCCGATCCGGCACGCCGGCCACCGGTGGTGCCTCGAACGTGGCGAAGCCGTGGACCAGGGCGGCCACCGAGGCCGACATGGCGGAGGCGTCGACCACCAGGACGACGGGGGCGTCGAGGAGGCGGGCGACGTCGGCGGTCGAGGACGGCGTCCCGTCGGCCGAGCCGTCGAAGAGGCCCATCACGCCCTCCACCACGAGGACGTCGGCGCCGGCGGCGGCCCGCCCGGCCAGCGCCGGGATGGCGTCGGCGCCGCACAGCCAGGCGTCGAGGTTGCGGGGCGGCCGCCCCGAGGCGAGGGCGTGGTAGCCGGGGTCGATGAAATCGGGGCCGACCTTGGCCCCGGCCGGGCGGTGGCCGGCCC
>JAICYE010000353.1 GCA_025934385.1 Acidimicrobiia bacterium
GGGCCGTCACCGACCCGGCGGAGACGCTCGACGACCTGGTCCCACCGGACGTAGGTCTCGACCGAGGCGCCGGCCAGGTACTCCATGATCTGGGGGTAGCGCTCGCCGCCCGAAGAGCGGATGTCGAGCCCGCCGGTGGTGACGAAGCGCACCTGGCGGCGGCCCCGGCACATGGCCGTGGCCAGCGAGGCGGCGATCTCCACCGCCCGCTCGAACGACTCGCCCTGGTGGGTGGACGGGCGGGTGTCGAGGAGGATCGTGGAGCGCGACTCCCAGGGCATCTCGTCCTGGCGGAGCATCAACTCGCCCGTCCGGGCGGTCGAGCGCCAGTGGACCCGGCGCAGGTCGTCGCCGACCTCGTACTCCCGGAGGCCGAAGAAGTCGAGGCCGACCGGCACGCGGGAGGCCTGCATCGATCCCATCCGGGCCTCCCGGCTGGCGGCGCCGGGCAGCGGCAGCACCTCCTCGACCTTGGGATAGACGACGAACCGCTCCTCGCCGGCCAGCGTGACCCCGGTCTCGACCACGCCGAAGGCGTCGTGGACCGACAGCGTGAGCGGCCCGACCCGGTAGATCCCCCGTCGGGCGGTGGGGAGGCGATAGGCGGCGTCGGCCGTCTCCCCCGGCGCCAGCGGCGGCACGAGGAACCGGGCCACCCGCTGGCCGCCGTCGAAGGAGTCGGTGGCCGCCAGAACCGGCGTGTTCCGGGTGCCGAGGTTCATGACGGTGAGATCGGCCCGGGCGGCGCCGCCGGCCTCGGCCCGGGCGGGGTGGAGCACCCGCTCGGCCGAGATCCTCAAGGCCTGGCGCCGGACCCGCACGAAGGCCACGACCACGACGAGGAAGGCCGCCGCCGCCAGCATGGACAGCTCCTGTACGCCGATGACGCGGGCCCCGACGAGCAGGGCGGCGGCGGCGCCGCACAGGGACCACCCGCGGTTGGTGAGGGTGGGCCGCATCAGCCGGGCCTCGTGGCCGTCACCGCGCCGGCGCCCGGCTACCCGCCGGCCCCGGCCCGGACGCTCGGCACGGGCACCTTGCCCAGCACCGACTCCAGGACGTCGGAGGCGGTGGCGCCCCGCAGTTGGGCCTCAGGGGACAGGATCAGGCGGTGTTCGAGCACGCTCCCCGCCAGCAGCTTGAGATCGTCGGGTATCACATAGTCGCGCCCCGACGAGGCGGCATAGGCGCGGGACGCCCGCTGGAGGGCCAGCGCCCCCCGGGGGCTCACACCGAGCACGAGGTCGCGCTCCTGGCGGGTCGCCTCGGTGATGTCGATGATGTAGCCCTTGAGGCTCGGGGCCACGTAGATGCTGGTGACCGCCTCGGCCATCTTCACCACGTCGGCGGCCGACAGCACCGGTGACAGGTCGTCGACCGGTTCGCCGCTGCCGTGGGTCTCGAGGATGTCGATGCCGGCCGCCCGGTCGGGGTAGCCCATCTTCACCCGCAGGAGGAACCGGTCGAGCTGGGCCTCGGGGAGCGGGTAGGTGCCTTCGTACTCGATGGGGTTCTGGGTGGCGATGACCATGAACGGGGGCTGGAGGTCGTGGGTCACGGCGTCGACCGTGACCTGGCGCTCCTCCATCGCCTCGAGGAGGGCCGACTGCGTCTTGGGGGAGGCCCGGTTCACCTCGTCGGCCAGGACGATATTGGCGAAGATGCCGCCGGTCCGGAACTCGAACTCGTTGGTGGCCCGGTTCCACACCGACACGCCGGTCACGTCGGACGGGAGGAGGTCGGGGGTGAACTGGATGCGGTGCCACGTCCCGTCGATGGAGCGGGCGATGGCCTTGGCCAGCATCGTCTTGCCGACGCCGGGTACGTCCTCGATCAGGAGGTGGCCGTCGGCCACGAGGCAGGCCAGCGCCATCTGGATGACGTCCCGCTTGCCCTGGATCACCCGCTCGACGTTGCCCACGAGGGCCTCGAACTGCTCCTCGAAGGTCGCTGCGCCGAGCGCCGTCCTGCGTGCCACGGGCTCCTCCCTCAGGGGTCTTTGGGCACCGTCCCCAACGATGTGATTCTAAGTGCCGGAGGGTGGGTTCCTGGCGGTCATCCGGGGCTGATCGCCTTGTCTGAGAGGGCTTTCAGGGTTTCCGACATCGCGACCGGGTATCGGGTGGGGTTGGTGAGGTCCCTGTACTCCGGAGGTAGTACCGACCAGTCGGCCTCGAACCGGCGGCCGGCGGCGGCGGTGGCCTCGGCGTCGCCGGGTTCGGCGCCCAGGTCGACGTCGTCGAGGAGCGGTTCGGCGCCGGGGACGGGGCAGGGCTCGCCGGCCGGGGCGAGGACGTCGCCGCCGAAAGCCGGCCGGCGCCACACCTGCTTGGCCCCGGGCAGCGTCGCCTTCCCGGTCGAGTGCTTCGCCATCGCCCGGCCCTCGAGGGCTACCAGCTTGTAGACGGTCTCCAGGGCGGGAGCGTCGGCCGAGGTGGCGAAGTTCGTGCCGACGCCGAAGCCGTCGATCGGGGCGCCGGCGGCGACCATCCGGGCGATCTCGAACTCGTCGAGGCCGCCGCTGGCGAAGACGGCGACGTCGGAAAGGCCGGCGGCGTCGAGCCGCTCCCGGGCCAGGCGGGCGAGGGCCACGACGTCGCCCGAGTCGAGCCGGATGCCGGCCAGGCGCCGGCCGGCGTCACCCAATTTCCCTGCCGCCAGCTCCTTGGCCACGACGACGGCGTGGTCGACGCCGCCGGCGGTGTCCCAGGTGTCGACCAGGAGGACGGGGTCACCGCGGTAGTGCTCGGCGAAGATCCGGAAGGCGCCGAGCTCGCCGGCCGCGTCGTTGCCGGCCATGGCGGTGAGGAAGGAGTGGGCCATGGTGCCACTGGCCGGGAGCCCGTAGCGGACGGCGGCGGCGACGTCGGACGTGGCGGCGAATCCGGCGATGGCCGCCCCCCGGGCGGCGACCATCCCGGCGCCGCCGCCGTGGGCCCGCCGGAGGCCGAAGTCGACCAGTGTCCGTCCGGCCGCCGCCTCCCGGCACCGGGCGGCCTTGGTGGTCACCGCCGTGGGGAACGTGACCAGGAACAGCAGCGCCGTCTCCAGCAGCTGGGCCTCCCCGAACGGCGCGTCGATCTCCAGCAGCGGCTCGGAGGCGAAGACGAGCCGGCCCTCCGGCACCGCCCGCACCCGACCGGTGAAGCGCACCTGGCGCAGCCAGTCCAGAAAGGTCGGGTCGAAGGGCGCCGCCGCCGTGAGCCGGGCCACGGCGTCGTCGTCGAAGCGCCAGTCCCGGAGGAACCCGATCACGTCGTGGAGCCCGGCGGCCACCAGATACCCCCGGTTCGGCGGCAGGTTGCGGACGTAGAGGCTGAACGTCGCCGGCTCCCCCGCCCGTCCCTCGGCCACCAGGGCGGCGGCCATCGTGAACTCGTAGAGATCGGTCAGCAGCGGGTCGACCACCGGCCCGACGCTACCCTCCGGCCGTGGCCACCCACGTCCCTGCCGGCCCCCGCCCAACCGGCGTTCGTTTAC
>JAICYE010000059.1 GCA_025934385.1 Acidimicrobiia bacterium
AAGACGTTGCGGGGAAACTCGAAGTTGAAGAACGTCGCCTCCCACTTCTCGTACTGCGTGGCGGCCGGCAGCACGTAGTGGGCCAGCCGGGCCGTCTCGGTCATGGCGACGTCGATGACGACCACCAGGTCGAGCGCGGCCAGGGCCTCCCGGAAGCGCTTGGAGTCGGCCAGCGAGTGGGCGGGGTTGGCGCTCTCCACGATCATCGCCCGGTAGCGGGCCGGGTGGTCGGTCAGGACCTCCTCGGCGATCACGTTGCAGGGCACCAGCCCCGAGATGAGCGGCATGCCGGCCACCGGGCTCTTGCCCCGGGTCTTCCCGCCGGCGGTGATGTCGACGAGGCTCGACGGGGAGTACACCGACCCCGGCTTGCCGAAATTGCCGGTCAGCACCCAGAGCAGCTTCTCCAGCCAGGAAACCAGGGTGGAGTGCCGGTTCATCTGGACGCCGAGGTCTTCGAACACCGCCACCCCGCCGGTGGCACCGGCGATGCGGCGGGCGGCCGCCCGTACCAGGTCTTCGGCAACGCCGCTGCGGGCGCAGTATTCGGCCACCGGCACGGCGGCCAGCGCCTCCAGCGTGTCCTCCACGTCGGCGGCGTGCTCCGCCAGCCACCGGTGGGCGATGAGGTCCTCCTGCACGACGACGCCGGCCAGGGCGGCCAGCAGCCAGGCGTCGGTGCCGGGCCGGACCTGGAGGTGGAAGTCGGCCAGCTCGGCCGTCTCGGTCCGGCGGGGGTCGATGACCACCAGCGACCGCTGCGGGTCGCGGGCGATCTCCTTCAGCGTCGTGCGGGCGTGGGGGATGCTGTGGCTCTGCCAGGGGTTCTTGCCGAGGAAGACCGCCACCTCGCAGTGCTCGAAGTCGGCCCGCACCATCGCACCGAGCATCCGCCGGTTGACCCAGAACTCGCCGGTCTTCTCCTGGGCCAGGGCGCTCGACCGGAACCGGCCGCCGACCGCCCGTAAGAGAGCATTCCCGTACCCGCCGCCGAGGTGGTTCCCCTGCCCGCCGCCGCCGTAGTAGAAGACCGCCTCGCCGCCGACCTCCGGGCCGGCCGCCTCCTGCACCGCTCGCAGCCGCCCGGCGATCTCGGCGATGGCCGTGTCCCAGTCGATCTCCTCGAACGTGCCGTCGGCCCGGCGCCGCAGCGGGGACAGGATCCGGCCCGAGTTCCCATTCTGGTAGTGGTCGAGCCGCAGGGCCTTCTCACAGGTGTAGCCCTGCGACGCCGGATGGGCCTTGTCGCCCCGGATCCGCTCGAAGCGCCGACCGTCCTCCCCGCCGAGCCGCACCTCGATGCCACAGTTGCACTCGCAGAGGATGCAGGCGGTCGAGTGCCAGTCGCCGCTGGCGGTTGCGGCCGTCGTCACCGTCGGCGTCGTCGTGGGCGCGGTCACGCCTCCACCCCCTCGGCCAGCCGCTTGATCCCGTCGACGGTGGCGGCCATGTTCGTGCGCCATTCCTCCAGCCGGCGCTCGATGATCTTCTCCTCCTTGTCGGGCATCTTCTCGATCACCGCCGTCGTTCCGGACGGGCCGGGCCCCATCTGCGCCCAGTACCGCAGCCGGGTGCCGTCGCCCTCCGGGGTCAGCTCCAATCGCCACACCGCCGAGGGCACGTCGGGGTCGCCGACCGCCCACCCGAAGCGCCGCTCGGGGACGAAGTCGACGATCGTGCTCGTCGTCTCCCACTCGCCCCCGGCCGGATGGAAGTTGCGGCCGGTGAACCGGGCGCCGAGGGACGGCGCGCCACCGGGGTCGACCCAGGACGCCGCCTGCAGTTCCGTCCCGCAGCGGGACGGCGCCGTGATGTCGGTCACCAGTGGCCACACCGCCGGGGGCGGGGCAGCGACGTACACGTCGATCTCGGTGGTGGGTCGGTCGGCGAAGCGCACCGGCGGCTCTCCCCTCAGTTGCACGAAGGGACTGACCCTAACCCGTGTCGGTTCGTTAGCGCAACTGTTAATCTGGTCAACATGAAGCGGACAGAGTTCGCCTCCTGGCCATGCTCCATCGCCCGCAGCGTCGATCTGCTGGGCGACTGGTGGACGCCGCTCGTCCTCCGGGAGGCCTTCCTCGGCATCCGCCGCTTCGACGACATGCAGCGCTCGCTGGGAATCGGCCGCAACGTCCTCACCCAGCGGCTCAAGCGCCTGGTCGACGAGGGGATGCTCGACCGGGTGCGCTATCAGGAGAAGCCCGACCGCTACGAGTACGTCCTCACCGAGAAGGGGCGCGACTTCTACCCGGTGCTGGCGGCCATGATCGCCTGGGGTGACCGGTGGCTCTCGGGCCCGGAGGGTCCGCCGATCGTGCTGCGCCACAAGTCCTGCGGGCACGACCTGACGGCCAAGGTCGTGTGCTCGGAGTGCGGCGAGCCGATCCAGGCCCGTGACATCCGGCCCCGCCTCGGGCCGGGCTACCCGCCCGACCAGGCGCCGCCCGGACCGCGGATCGCCCCGGCGGAACCCTCTGAACCGGCCGCGCCCTCAGCCGGCTGACGCCGACGCCGCCGCGGCCAGCACCGCCTCGGCCAATTCAGGCCGGCAGATGACGAGGTCGGGCAGCCAGGGCGGTACCTGGTTGTAGACCAGGGGCGAGCCGTCGAGGCGGGAGACGTGGAGGCCGACGGCGGCGGCCACGCCGACGGGGGCGGCCGAGTCCCACTCCCACTGCCCGCCGCCGTGGACGTAGACGTCGGCCTCGCCCAGCACGACGGCCATCGCCTTGGCGCCGGCCGACCCCATCGGGAGGAGGTCGCCGCCCAGGGCGGCCCGGACGATCTCGGTCTCGGCCGGGGGCCGGGTGCGGCTGACCACCAGCACCGGCGGCCGGTCGACTCTCGGCGGCAGCGCCGGCGGCGACACCGTCGACAGCGTCATGCCCCGGGCCGGCAGGGCGACGGCGGCGGCGGTGGGGAAGCCCTTCTCGACCAGAGCGACGTGGACGGCCCAGTCCGATCGGGGGTCCTCCCCGAACTCCCGGGTGCCGTCGAGCGGGTCGACGATCCAGGTGCGGACGGCGTCGACCCGGCTCGGGTCGTCGGCCCGCTCCTCGGAGAGGACGGCGTCGTCGGGGTGGGTCTCGGCCAGCCGCCCGAGGATGAAGTCGTTCGAGCGCCGGTCGCCCTCGTCCTTCAGCTGCGAGGGGTCGAGCCGGCCGGCGGCGGCCTCCGCCCGGATGTCGAGGAGGAGCGCCCCCGCCTCGGTGGCGATCCGGTGGGCGTCGTCGTGGTCGGACATTCCCGCAGCCTATCCGGGCCGGCTGACCGCGCCGGGTCCGCCTGCGGGGGGCCAGGTCAAGCCGCTGAGTGCGCCTCCGGGGAGCCAGGTGAAGCCGCCGAGCGCGAGCATCGGTCCATGAGCCCCCTCGCCCCCGCCGCCCGCAGCCATGTCGCCGAGACCTGGACGAAGGAGATCGTCCCCGCCCTGTGCGACTTCATCCGCATCCCCAACGTGTCGGTGGCCTTCGACCCGAACTGGTCCGACGCCGGTCACATGGCCCGGGCGGTGGCCCTGGTGGCCGACTGGCTGCGGGCCCGGCCGATCGAGGGCGCCACCGTCGAGGTCCAGGAGCTGCCCGGCCGCACGCCGGTGGTGCTGGTCGACGTCCCGGCCTGGGGGGTGCCCGACGGCGGCCCGGCCGTCCTCCTCTACGGCCACCTCGACAAGCAGCCGCCGCTGGCCGAGTGGCGGGCGGGCCTGTCGCCCTGGGAGCCCGTCCGGGAAGGGGAGCGCCTCTACGGCCGGGGCGGCGCCGACGACGGGTACGCCGCCTTCGCCGCCCTCTCCGCCATCGAGGCGGTGCGGGCCGGCGGCGGCGTCCACCGCCGGTGCCTGGTGATGATCGAGGCGTCGGAGGAGTCGGGCAGCCCCGACCTGCCCGCCCACCTGGAGCGGCTGGACGATCGGCTGGCCGGCACCGACCTCGTCATCGCCCTCGACTCCTGGTGCTGGAGCTACGACCGGCTCTGGGTCACGACGTCGCTGCGAGGCCTGCTCGGCGTGGAACTCACCGTCGAGGTGCTGACCGAGGGTGTGCACTCCGGCATGGCCGGCGGGGTGGTGCCGTCGTCGTTCCGGATCCTGCGCCGGCTCCTCGACCGGGTGGAGGACGCCGGCACCGGCCGGATCCTCCTCGACGACCTCCACGTCGACATCCCGCCGGACCGGCTCCGCCAGATCGACGACGTGGCCGGCGACCTCGGCGACCTTGTGGCCACCTACCCGCTGGCCGAGGGCGTCGAGCCGCTCGGCACCGGGAACGCCGACCGGCTCCGGGCCCGCACCTGGGAGCCGGCGCTGGAGGTCATCTCGGCCGAGGGGCTCCCGGCGCTGCGGGACGGCGGCAACGTGCTGCGCCCGAAGACCACCGCCGGCCTGTCGTTCCGGCTGCCGCCGACCTGCGACGCGGCCGCCGCCGCCCGGGCCGTGGAAAGGGCGCTGAACGCCGACCCGCCCCACGGCGCGGTCGTGACCGCCCGGGCGACCAGCGCCGAGGGCGGGTGGGCGGCGCCCCCGCTGGCCCACTGGCTCGAGGCCGCCGTCGCCGGCGCCTCGCAGGCGGCCTTCGGCGCCGACCCCCGCTACGTGGGCGAGGGCGGCACGATCCCGTTCATGGGCATGCTCGGCCGGTCGCTGCCCGAGGCCCAGTTCGTCATCACCGGCGTGCTCGGCCCGGGAAGCAACGCCCACGGCCCCAACGAGTTCCTCCACATCCCCACGGCCGAGAAGGTGACGGAGGCGGTCGCCCACCTCCTCGACGCCCACGCCCGGAGCTAGTCCTCCAGCAGTGCGCCGATGCGGGCGACGATGGTCCGCAACGGCGAGCCGACCCCGAAGACGCCGCTGACGCCCATCTCGGTCAGCACCGGCTCGTCGGACGGGGGGATCGTGCCGCCCACCACCACCGGGACCCCGGCCGCGCCGGCTTCCCGCAGCCCCTCGACCACCGCCCGGCACTCCTCCAGGTGATTGCCCGACAGCGACGACAGGCCGACCAGCGCCGGGTCCTCCTGGACGACGGCCGACACCAGCTGCTCGGGCGTGGCGTGGCCGAGGTAGACGACCTCCATGCCGGCGTCCCGCAGGGCGTGGGCGACGACGATGACGCCCCGCCAGTGGGCGTCCATCCCGAGCTTGGCCACCACCGCCTTGCGGCCGACCAGCCGACGGTCTCGCCCGACGTCGCCGGCTACCACCGGCTCCCTTACCACAGCGGGAAGTGCCAGCGGCCGAGGCGGTCTCGTAGGACGGTGCCGATCTCGCCGAGGGTGGCGTCGGCGGCCACCGCCTCCCGGATGGCTGGCATCACGTTCACGCCGTCGCTGCAGCCGGCCCCCAGCGCCTCCAGCGCCGCCGTCAGCGCCCGGTCGTCCCGCCGGGCCCGGACGGTGTCGATCCGCCGCCGCTGCGCCTCCAGGGCGCCGGGGGGTAGCTCGAACGGCTGCACCTCGACGTCGCCGAGGGCGCCGGCTCCGTCACCGTCGTCGAGCCCGGCGTTGATGCCGACCACGAGGTGGCGCCCGTCCTCCAGGGCCTGCTGGTCGGCGAAGGCCCGCTTCGACAGCTCGGTGTGGACCCAGGCCTCCTCGGTGGCCGCCACCAGCCCGCCCAGCTGCTCGATCCGGTCGACCAGGGCCCCGGCCTTCTCCTCCATGGCGTCGGTCAGGTGCTCCACCAGCCAGCTGCCCCCCAGCGGGTCGGCGCTGCCGGCCACGCCCGTCTCCCAGAGAATCACGTGCTGGGTGTGGAGGGCGATCAACGCCGCGTGCTCGGTGGGGATCGACAGCGCCTCGTCGTAGCCGTCGACGTGGAGCGACTGCGTGCCGCCGAGCACGGCGGAGAGCGCCTGGATGGCGCTCCGGGCGATGTTGAGATGGGGCAGCCGGGCGGTCATGGTCACGCCCGACGTCTGGACGTGGAAGCGGAACCGCTGGGCCTTCGGGTCGCTGACGCCGAGGTCGTCGCGCACGAAGGCGGCCCACATCCGCCGGGCGGCCCGGAACTTGGCGATCTCCTCGAAGAAGTCGGCGTGGGCGTCGAGGAAGAACGAGATCCGGGGCAGCGCCACCTCCGGCGCCAGGCCCCGGCCGATCAGCTCCCGGGCGGCGGCCCGGCCGTGGGCCAGGGTCAGCGCCAGCTCCAGCGGGGCGTCGGCGCCAGCCTCCCGGTAGTTGTACCCGGTCACGGAGATCGGGTTCCACCGGGGCAGCTCCCGGATGCAGAATTCGGCCACGTCGCACTCGACCCGGAACGACGCCGCCGGGGGCAGCGCCTCCGGGGCGATCGTGATGGCCGTCTCCATGAGGAAGTCGTTCTGGCTGGTGCCGGCCAGGCACGAGCGGTCGAAGCCCCGCCCCTCGGCCGCCCGGAGGTACATGGCCAGGTGCGGCGCCGCCCCGACCGGCTGCGACGACACCAGCGACACGCTGACCCGGTCCAGCGGGATGCCGGCGAAAAGGTCGTCGAAGTCGTCGGCCACGTCGACGGCCACGCCGCCCCGGCCGACGTCGGACGCTGCCCGGGCGTCGTCGGACCCCACCGCCCGCAGGCTCGGATAGTCGAACACCCCGTTGATGCCGGTGGCACCCCGGTCGAGCAGCATCCGGTAGCGCTTGTTGGTGTCGGCGGCGGTGGCGAAGCCGGCCAGCTGGCGGATCGTCCACGGCCGGGTGCGGTACATCTCCGGGTGGATCCCCCGGGTGAACGGGTATTCGCCCGGCCGGCCGAGGCGCTCCTCCAGGCCCGGCGCCACGTCGCCCGGCCCGGCGGCGGGCGGCAGCGGAATCCCCGAAGCGGTCGTCTGTTCGTCCCCCATGCCCTGCATTCCTAGCGCATCGGGATTCCTTTTCGTGCCTTCGGCGGAGAGGGCACCCCCCTCGAAAAGGAAGCCCGAAATCAGCGGGCGGCGGCCCAGACCGAGCCGGCCACCGCCAGGGACGAGATCACCCCGGCCACGAGGACGCCGTCGATCAGCGACCGCCGGGTGGTGGGCACCCGGAGCATGAACGTCCCGCACACGAACCCACCGACCAGGCCGCCGATGTGGCCGCCGATGGCGATCCCGGGGATCACGAACGACAGCACGAGCTCGACGACGATGAGGCCGCCGATGCCGCTCTGCCACACGTCGACGCCCCGCTGATGGAGGCCGATGGCCACCGCCCCGAAGATGCCGAACACGGCCCCCGAGGCCCCGCCGGTCAGCGCGTTGGGTGACAGCAGCAGCGCCCCGAACGACCCCGACAGCAGCGAGGCGAGGTAGAGGGCGCCGAACCGGGTACGGCCGAGGGCCACCTCCAGCATCTCCCCGAACCGGTAGAGGAGGACCATGTTGAACCCGATGTGGAAGATGCCGAAATGGATGAAGCCCGAGGTCAGGAGCCGGTAGAGCTGCCCGCTGTGGACGTCGGGGCCGTAGAGACCCAGTTTCTGGTGGAGCTGGCTGACGCCCTCGCCCATGATGCTGCCGCCCGGCGAGGTGGCGGTGAGCAGGAAGACCCCGAAATTGAGCCAGACGATGGCCTTGGTCACCACCGGCCCGGCCGCGGCGGTCCGCTGCCGCACGCGCTGGGCGGCCGGCGGCCGGGCGGCCCGGATGCACTCGAAGCAGTGGGAACCGACGGGCGCGTCGTGCAGGCATTCGGGACAGGCCGGGCGGCCGCACCGGGTGCAGGCCCGGCCCGTGGGCCGGTCGCGGTGATGGAAGCAGGTAGGGGTTTCGACGGGGGAGAACTGTAGGGCCGGGAGACTGGACAGAGGCCGCGTTCTGGGCGACTCTGCCCCTGATTCACAGAGGGTTCCCAGCTTTTGTGCCGAGGATGGTCCCATGGGTAAGGCATCGACCACCAAGCGGATCCAGCGCGCCGGCGGCGCCAAGAAGGCGGCCATGCGGGGCAAGCGGCCGCCCTACGGGTTCTACGCCCTCATCGCCGTCCTCCTGGTCGCCGGTATCGCCACGATCGCCCTCGCCAGTGGCGGCGGCAACAGCGCCGGCGGTGAGAGCCCCGGTCTCCAGGACCACTGGCACACCGCCTACGCCGTCGACATCTGCGGCACGATCCAGCCCAACATGCCCCAGCCCTCCACCCTGATCGGCCTCCACACCCACTCGGACGGGCTGATCCACGTCGAGCCCTACGTCACCGGCTCCGTGCTCGACCGGGGCTCCAACGCCACCCTGGCCCGCTTCGCCGAGGGTGAGCCCGGCTTCAAGCTGACCTCCACCGAGGTGCAGGAGCCCGGCGGCAAGGCGTACAAGAACGGCGACCAGTGCGACGGGAAGCCGGCCCAGCTGACGATCCGCCAGTGGCCCGACGCCACCGCCGACGCCCACACCGACTACACGAACCCCAAGGACGTGAAGATCAAGGACGGCGGCGCCGTCACCATCGCCTTCGTCCCGGCCGGGACCGAAATCCCCAAGCCGGCCACGATCGCCAACCTGGCCAACCCCAACGCCGGCGAGGGTGCCAACACCATGCCGACGACGCCGCCCCCCAGCAACGGCTAGAAGTCGGCGTTCTTCGGCGTTCTCGGGAAGGGGATCACGTCGCGGATGTTGGCCATGCCGGTGGCGTAGATGATCGTCCGCTCGAAGCCCAGGCCGAACCCGGCGTGGGGGACGGTGCCGTAGCGCCGGAGGTCCCGGTACCACCAGTAGGTGTCGCGGTCGAGGCCGAGCTCGGCGATCCGCTGGTCGAGCCGGTCGAGGCGCTCCTCCCGCTGGCTGCCGCCGATGATCTCGCCGATGCCGGGGGCGAGGACGTCCATGGCCGCCACCGTGCGCCCGTCGTCGTTCTGGCGCATGTAGAAGGCCTTGATGTCCTTCGGGTAGTTCATGACGATCACGGGCCGGCCGACCAGCACCTCGGTGAGGTGCCGTTCGTGCTCCGAGGCGAGGTCGGCGCCCCACTCCACCGGGAACTCGAACTGCGCCCCGCCCTCGACGGCCTTCTGCAGCGCGGCCACGGCGTCGCCGTAGTCCATCCGCTCGAACGTCGAGTCGCAGAGCGCCTCGAGCCGGGCGATGCAGCCCTCGTCGATGCGCTGGTTGAAGAAGGCCATGTCGTCGGCCCGTTCGTCGAGCAGCGCCCGGAAGACGTACTTCAGGCAGTCCTCGGCCAGGTC
>JAICYE010000054.1 GCA_025934385.1 Acidimicrobiia bacterium
GACGCCACCATCGAGCACCTGGCCGAATACGGCTACGGCCGGACGACGACGGTCGAGGTGGCCGTGCGGGCCGGGGTGTCACGGGGGGCGCTGGTCCACCATTTCCCGACGCGGTCCGACCTCGTGCTGGCCGCCCTGGAGTACCTCTGCGAGCGGCGCCTGGCCGAGCTCGAGACGGCGATGGCCGGGCTGACCGGGAGCGACGATCGGGCGGGAGCCTTTGTCGACCTGATGTGGGGCACGTTCAACGGGCCGCTGTTCGCCGCCCAGCTCGAGCTGTGGACGGCGGCCCGGACCGACCCCGAGCTCTACGCCCGCCTCTACCCCCTCGAGCGGGGGTTCGGGAAGCGGCTGGCCCAGCTCTGCGCCGACGCCCTCGGCCGCGACGCCGCCGGCCCGTTCTACGACCTGACGAAGCACCTCATGCGGGGGATGGCGGTGGAGCGGCTGCTCAAGGCCGACGAGTCGGAGCGACTCGAGACCCTGGAGCGCTGGAAGCGCCTAGTGGTTGCTCTGAGCGGCGACGGGGCCTGATCCGCCGGAGCCGGAGCCGGGGCCGGAGCCGGGGTCGGAGCCGGGGTCGGAGCCGGGGTCGGAGCCGGGGTCGGAGCCGGGGTCGGTCCCGGTGCCGGCGCTGGGGCCCGAACCGGAGCTCGAACCGGGGCTGGCGCTGGCCCCGGAGCCGGATCCGGCGTTGCGATTGGAGGCCGGCGGCCAGGAGACCGTCTGGAGCTGGTGGAAGTAGGGGTCGAGGGCCGCTTCCTTGTAGGCGTCGAGCGACGACTGCGACGACATGATCCGCCAGTCGCCGTGGGGCCCGTAGTTGACGTCGAAGTACACGACGGCGGCCACGTCGGAGTAGGCGCCGCACCAGGGGCAGTCGGCCGTGCGGGGCTTGTTCATGAACGTGTCGTGGGCGATCCGCATCCACCGGGGCTTGGCCGCCGGGTCCTGCGTCTGCTCCTGGGCGCCGTACTCGCCGATCATGATCGGCTTGTGGTGGGCCCGGGCGAAGACCATGAACTCGTCGAAGATCTCCAGCACCTGGCGCCACCGGTCGCCCTGATCCCGCTTGGAGACGCCCCAGTTGTAGCCGTCGGAGGCGATCCAGTCGACGTACTGGTCGCCGGGGTAGAAGTAGGGGGCCGGGGGGCTGCCGCCGGTGTACTTGCGCCCGTCCTTGAAGCCGGCGGCGTTGGGCGTCCAGACCCAGATCACGTTGTCGGCGTGCTCAGCCTTGAAGATCCCGTACATGCGCTGCCAGGCGGCGATGAACTTCTGCGGGCCCTTGATCTCGCCCTGGCGGCGGTCCCCGTCCATCTCCCAGCAGTAGCGCAGGAAGAACTCGTGGCCGAAGGCCTTCATCTTCTGGGCCGTGGCGTGGATGATCCCGTCGAGCGAGCCGCTGGCCACCTTGTCGCTGGCCGTGCAGCCCCAGCCGACGAGGGGGATGCGGCCGGCGTCGACGTCCCACTGCTCGAGCTTCGACATGCCGTGCTTGGCGAAGTCGTCGAAGGAGCCGTGGTAGTGGTTGTTGATGTCCATCGTCCGGCCGATGGCCTGCTCGAGCTTGAACACGCCCTGCTGGTTGGGCGGGAGGCTGGCGCTGTCGGCCGAGTGGACGCCCATCAGCGCCCCCTGGGCGGGCGCCAGGCGGCCGGGGGAGCGGGGCGGCGGGTCGTAGCCCGCCTTGGGCTGGTAGGCCAGCGAGGCCTCCTGGTCGGTCCCGCCGCTCGACGAGGACGACGAGGCAGACGACTGGCTCCTGGTCGGCGCCTGGCTCTTGGCCGGCGGCCGGCTGGGCGCTTTGCCCTTCGTCTGGGCCAGGGCCGGGAGCGGGGCGACCGCCCCGGCGGCCAGGGCCAAGGCCAGCCCCACCACCCACAGACCCCGCCGCCGACAGTGCCGTACTTGCTGAACGTTCACCACGGAACGCACTTTAATAACGTTTATAACAGCACTGCCAGAGGCAGAGGGCGGGCGTTCAGGCGAAGCGCCGGCCGATGTCGAGGGAAATTCCTTTTGTCCCGGGTAGGTGCCCGGCCGTCCCGGGTCGAATCTCGTGCCCATGCCCCGCTCCGGCCTCAATCGCCCCTGGGCCCTCGTGGTCGTCGCGGTGGGCGGATTCCTGCTCCTGTCGATGGGCGGAGCGATTCTGGCTGCGCCGCTCATGCTGCCGTTGCTCTACCTCACCATCCGGTCCGACCGGGCCGGCGCCGGTCTGCGGGCGGCGGCCGTGCTGGTCGCCACCTTGACCGTGGCCGAAATCGCCTGGGCCGCCACGTACCTGGCCGTGGCTGAGGCCCGGCCCTGGATCTGGCTGCTGCCGGTCGTCGCCGGATCGACCGCCGCCGCCGTTTTCGCCCGTCGACCCCCCAACGCCGCCGCCGCCTGAGGGCGAACGCCGGTGGAACCGGCGTGGACGGGGGTGCTGCGACCTTGTCGCTCCGAAGTTGCCGACGGTGCCAGTAGCACCGCCCGTACCTCCGGAGCGACATCGTCAGCTCAGGATACCGCCCAAAAGCCGCGTCTCGCCCCGCGCCCCCGAAGTAGATTCCCGGCGATGGCGAAGACGGACTGGAATCCCGTCCTCCGGAGCGAGCTCGACGCCCCCTACTTCCAGGAGCTGCGGCGCTTCGTGGCCTCGGAGCGTGCCCGGCAGCGGATCTACCCGCCGCCCGACCAGGTCTTCGCCGCCCTCCACCTCACGCCCTACGCCTCGGTGAAGGTCCTGATCCTGGGGCAGGACCCGTACCACGGCACCGGGCAGGCCCACGGGCTGTGCTTCTCCGTCCGCCCCGGGGTACCGCTGCCGCCGTCGCTGGAGAACATCTTCACCGAGCTGGAGCAGGACGTCGGCGTCCGCCGGCCCGACCACGGCTGCCTCGACTGCTGGGCCCGCCGGGGGGTGCTGTTGCTCAACGCCACACTGACCGTGCGGGCCGGGCAGGCCGCCTCCCACCAGGGCAAGGGCTGGGAGCGCTTCACCGACGCCGTCATCGAGGCCGTCAACCGGAAGCCGGACCAGGTGGTCTTCATCCTCTGGGGCGCCTCGGCCCGCAAGAAGCGGACGCTGATCGACACGTCCCGCCACATGATCATCGAATCGGCCCACCCGTCGCCGCTGTCAGCCCGCAACGGCTTCTTCGGCAACCGCCCGTTCTCCCGGGCCAACGCCGCCCTCGTCGCTGCCGGTCGGGAGCCGGTCGACTGGAGCATCCCGGCCCGGTCCGCCGCCGAGGTGGTTGGGGCCCCGGCCTGAGCGGGCAAGCATCAGCCCGGATGAGTGACGCTTCTTTTGCCCTGCGTGACGTGGCCGGCCGCTACTGGGAGGCCCACCTCGAGTTCCGGCCGACCGAGGCCACCCTCCACGGCGACCACCGCTACGACGACCGCATCGAGGACGTCTCCGCCGACGGCGAGGCCCGCCAGCGGGCGACGTGGCTGGAGCTGCGGGCGGCGGCCGACGCGGTCGACGCCGCCGATCTCAACGCTGGCGAGCGGGTCACGCAGCAGCTGCTGCGGGCCGAGCTGAGCGAGGCGGTCGAGGCCATCGACGTCCGGGAGGCGGAGCTGCGCTTCGACCAGATGACCGGCATCCACGCCGAGCTGCTCGTCACCGCCCCCCAGATCCACGCCCCGACGCCGGAGTCGGCCCGGGCGCTGGCGGAGCGCCAGCGGCGGCTGCCGGGGTTGCTCGACCAGATGGTCGATCGGCTTCGGGAGGGGCTGGCGGCCGGGCGGACGCCGGCCCGCATCAACGTCGAGCGCTCCCTCAACCAGGTCGACAAGTACCTGGCCTCGCCGCTGGAATCGGATCCGTTCACCGCCTACGGCGGGCCCCCGGGCTGGAGCGGCGAGGCGGAATGGCGGTCCGAGCTGGCCGGCATCGTCCGCGACGCCGTCCGCCCGGCCTTCGCCCGCTACCGGGACTTCTTCGCCACCGACCTCCTCCCCGCCGGACGCCCCCACGAGCAGCCCGGGCTGTGCTGGCTGGCCGAGGGCGAGTCGCTCTACCGCCACTTCGTCCGCCACCACACGACCCTTGGCGGCTCCCGCCGCCTCGATCAGGGGGACGCCCCCTGTCCCCCGGGCGTGGACGACCTGACGGCCGAGGAGATCCACCGGATCGGCCTCGAGGAGCTCGACCGGCTCGCCGCCGAGTACGCCGAGGTCGGCGGCCGCCTCTTCGGCCGCGGGGATCTGGCCGGGATCTTCGACCGCCTCCGGTCCGACCCGGCGCTGCGCTACGGCGACGGCGACGAGATCATGGGCGACGCCCGCCGCTACCTGGCCGCCGCCACCGCCGCCATGGCCGACTGGTTCGGCCGCCTGCCGGTCACGCCGTGCGAGATCACCGCCGTCCCCGCCGCCGTGGCCGAGGACATGCCGATGGCCTACTACTTCCCGCCGGCCGACGACGGCTCCCGGCCCGGCACGTACTTCGTCAACACCGCCGACCCGCCCCACAAGAACCGGTTCGAGACCGCCTCGGTCGCTTACCACGAGGCCATCCCGGGCCACCACCTGCAGCTGGCCATCGCCACCGAGCTGGAGGGGGTGCCGTCGTTCCAGCGGCTGTCCCAGGGACACACCGCCTTCGTGGAGGGCTGGGGCCTCTACGCCGAACGGTTGGCCGACGAGATGGGGCTCTACGCCGACGACCTCGAGCGGATCGGCATGCTGGCGGCGGACTCCTGGCGCTCCTGCCGGCTGGTGGTCGACACCGGACTGCATGCCCTCGGCTGGGGCCGGCAGCAGGCCATCGACTTCATGGCCGCCAACACCCCCGTCTCGGTGGGCGAGATCGAGGTGGAGGTCGACCGCTACATCGGCCTGCCCGGGCCGGCCCTGGCCTACAAGGTCGGGCAGCGGGAGATCTTCCGGCTCCGGGCCGGCGCCCGGGAGCGGCTCGGCGCCCGGTTCGACGTCCGGGCCTTCCACGACACCGTCCTCGGCTCGTCGTCGGTCAGCCTGCCCGTCCTGCGGCAGGTCGTGGCCGGGTGGGTCGACGGCGCCGGCTGACGTTCCGCCCGCCCCCGGCGACGGGCGTCATCTGCCATGCTCTTCGCGCCCATGACCGACCCCGGCATCGAACTGGAAGCACTGGCCAAGTCGTTCGGGTCCGTGCACGCCGTCCGCGGCGTCGACGTCTCGATCGCCCCCGGTGAGATCGTCGCCCTCCTCGGGCCCAACGGCGCCGGCAAATCGACCACCATCGACATGCTCCTCGGGCTCACCCGCCCCGACCGGGGCCGGGTCTCGGTCTTCGGGCTCGAGCCGTCGGCGGCCATCGACCGGGGGCTCGTCGGGGCGATGCTCCAGAGCGGCGCGCTGATCCGCGACCTCACCGTGCGGGAGCTCGTGGACATGGTGGCGTCGCTCTATCCCAGCCCCTTCGGCGTCGACGAGGTGCTCACGCTGGCCGGCTGCGTTCCCATCGCCGACCGCCGGACCCAGAAGCTGTCGGGGGGCCAGAGCCAGCGGGTGCGCTTCGCCGTGGCCGTTGTCTCCAACCCCGAGCTGCTGGTGCTCGACGAACCGACGGCGGCGATGGACGTCGAGGCCCGGCACGGCTTCTGGGTCTCGATGCGGACGTTCGCCGACCGGGGCAAGACCGTGCTGTTCGCCACCCATTACCTCGAGGAGGCCGACGACTACGCCGACCGGATCGTGCTGATGGCCGCGGGCCGGATCGTGGCCGACGGGCCGGCCACGGAGATCAAGGCCAAGGTCGGCGGCCGGATCGTGCGGGCCACGCTGCCCGGCGTCGATCCCGCCGAGCTGGCCCACCTGCCCGGGGTGACCGGCGCCGAGGCCCGGGGCGAGGCGGTGGTGCTCACCTGCAGCGATTCCGACGCCGCCCTCCGGGCGCTGCTGCCGGCCTACCCGCAGGCCCGCGACATCGAGGTGACCGGCGCCGGGCTCGAGCAGGCCTTCCTGGAACTCACCGCTCCCGGCGCGGAGACCGACTTCGGCGACATCGGGGCCGAGGAGACGAGATGAGCGGCGCGGCCACCTACACCCGCTACGAGCTGCTGCGGACGTTCCGCAGCACCCGGTTCTTCCTCTTCTCGCTGGTCTTCCCGCTGCTGCTCTACTACATCATCGCCGGCGGCAACCGGCACACGAAGCTCGCCGGCATCCCGATGCCTCTGTACTTCATGACCGGCATGGCCGGCTGGGGAGCGATGATGGCGGTGGTGTCGACCGGCACCCGCATCTCGGCCGAGCGCCAGACCGGCTGGAACCGCCAGCTGCGCATCACGCCGCTGTCGGTGTCGGCCTACTTCCGGGCCAAGGTCGTGACCGGTTACATGATGGCGCTGCTCAGCATCGTGCTGCTCTACGGGGCCGGGCTGACCCTCGGCGTGCACCTGACGCCGGCCAAGTGGCTCGGCATGACGTTGCTGATCCTCATCGGACTCATCCCCTTCAACGTCCTCGGCATCTGGCTCGGCCATCTCCTCACCGCCGACGCCGTCGGCCCGGCGGTGGGCGGCATCGTGTCGCTCTTCGCCCTGTTCGGCGGGATGTGGGGCCCGATCGGAACCACGGGAATCATGCACGGCGTGTCGGAGAGCCTGCCGTCGTTCTGGCTGGTGGAGGCGGGCCGTTCGGCGCTCGGCGGCCAGCTGTGGCCCGGGAAGGGCTGGCTGGTCATCGGGATCTGGTCGGTGGTGCTCGGCCGGCTGGCGGCTCGCGCCTACCGGCGGGACACGCAGCGCCAGAGCTAGTGCGGCCTTCCCGGGTCGCGGCATTTGCGGCGAATCTGCCGGCCCGGGCCCATGGACTCTCATGCCTCTCTTAAGAGCGGTGTGGTCCCCGTGGATCGGGGGAGGAGTCAATACGATGAGCCGAGTTGGAGCGAACCGGCCCCGAAAGGACCCATCACCTATGCCGGAGGCGAAGCGGTGGCGGCGACGGCGTTCGCTGCTGGCGCTCGGCCTCGTCGTGGCGGTGGCGGGGTTGACCGGCGCCGCCCGTCCCCGCGACGGGTTCGACCGCCGCTCCGGGCGGCTGGAGTCGGCCCTGCTGAAAGCGATCCGGGCCCAGCACTTCGACCAGGTGGTGGACTTCGGCCCCGTGGAAGGGGCCTGCCCCGGCTCGTCGTGGTGCCCGTCGCCGGCGCCGACCATCGCCCACACGCCGAACATCGACCTGGCGGTCATCGCCCTCGACGACCGGGGCCGGCCCCGGGCGGTGGCCGACGTGCTGCTGTCGCGGGACTACCCCGGCGGCGTCGGCGTCCCCGTCGGCGACGACCTCGGCACCGACGACGTCCGCTGGCGGCGCTGGAACCCCGATCGCTGGAACGGCGGCACGTTCTCCGAGAAGGACGGATCCCGCGCCTCGACGGTGGGGTGGAAGGACGACCCGCCGTTCGGCGCCGCCGACGACATCGTGCCCGGCCGGGACAGGGCGGCGCTCGAGTTCATGGCGCCGTACCCGGCGTCGATGTTCAAGCTGATGGTGGCCTTCCACACGCTGCAGCTGGTCGACCGGGGCGGCATCGACCTGGACCGGCCCTACCGCTACGACCCGCCCGACGGGCCGGCCATGACCCGCACCACCCGGGAGCTGCTCGACCGGATGATCACCGAGTCGGACAACGACTCGGCCCGGGCGCTCGTCAAGCAGCTCCACGACCTCGGCCAGATGGACGCCCTCAACGCCGGCTTCCGCGACCTCGACCTCGGAACGCTGCAGGTGAACGGGACCGACCCGGCCAGCGGCGCCAACTGGGGGATCGGCCAGATCACGATGACGTCGCTCGACACCGCCCGCCTGCTGATGCTGGTCAACGGCGCGCCGGGGGTGCTGTGGCGGACGCCGACCGGGAAGGCGGTGCGGGCCGACGTCCTCTCGCCCGAATCCCGGCGCCTGTTCCTCGGGCTGCTGGGCGACCAGGGCTGGAACGACATCATGACCACCGCCAACTGGTGCGGCCGGTCCTATCCGACGCAGGGGATCCCGAGCCGGGTGGCCGACCGCTGGGTCGACCCCGGCACCGGCACGGTGACGGTGACCGACAAGGCCTTCGGGCAGGACGTCCGGCCGTGCAACGCCGCCGCCGAGGTGTCGTTCGCCCACAAGACCGGCTTCACCTACAACTACCTCGCCGACGCCGGGATCGTGCACTCGCTCAATGGTGAAGATGGGGACTACATCGTCGTGATGATGTCGAACCTCGGCTACCGCTACACCGATTCCCGCCAGGCCGGCGTGACGCAGCCGGTGTGCAGCGACGACCCGGGGAAGGACACCGGCGTCTGCTACACGGAGAAGTTCGCCGCGCTGGGCCGGGCCGTCGACGACATCGTCCGCCGGTAGCGCCGCCAGCCTCGGGGGCGCCGGGCCGCCCGCTGTCCCCATCGAAGCTGCGCCTGCTCGGCGGCCACGAACCGGCGCCGCTCCTCCCGCAGCTCGGTGACCTCGGCGTCGTCGAGCGGCTCGAGCTCGCCGGCGACCCACGACAGGATCAGGTCGGCCAGCGCCGGGTTGCGGGCCAGGACCGGGCCGTGGAGGTAGGTACCGACGACGCGCCCCTGTCGGGCGCCCTCGGTGCCGTCGCCGTTGCCGACGCCGACCTCGACCCGACCCAAGGGTGCAGCCGAGGGGCCGAGGTCGGTGAGCCCGGCATGGTTCTCGTAGCCCGACAGGGCGGGCAGCTTCGTGGCCGCGTCGGGCTCGACGAGGATCTCGCCGACGATGCGGGGCTGGGCCCGGCGGGCGGTGGTGCAGTCGATGAGGCCGAGGCCGTCGCGGGCCTCGCCACCAGGCCCGAAGAACGAGCGGCCGAGGATCTGGAACCCGGCGCAGATGCCGAGCACGGCGGCGCCGCCCTCGACGGCCCGGTGGACGGCGCCTTCGGCGATGAGAGCGGCGGCCGCCGACGCCTGCGGGCTGTCCTCCCCGCCGCCGAGGACGTAGACGTCGCACGACGCCGGCGCCGGCTCGCCCCAGGGCGCCTCGACGAGCTCGGCCGGCAGGCCCCGCCAGGCCAGGCGCTGGACGAGGACGCGGGCGTTGCCCCGGTCGCCGTAGGTGCCGAGCAGCTCGGGATACAGCAGCGCGATGCGAACGGCGCCGTCGCCGGCCCGCTCAGCCACCGACCGCTCCGAGGACGGTCTGGAAGGCGGTGTAGTTGGCCACCAGCTCCACCTTGCCGGGCGGGAGCCGGCGGGCCGCCACCAGCGGGTCGGGGCAGACCTCGTGGGGCACACCGGCGTAGCGCAACCGGACGGCGACGTCGAGGGCCCGCTCACCGGCGGCGACCACCGGCCGGCCCTCGAGCCGTTCGAAGTCGACGTCCCACAGCCACGACGTGTCGTAGCCGTCAGGGCCCCGGGCGTTCACCGCCACCACCACCCCGGCCGGCGGGGCAGCCAGGAAGTCGAGGATCTCGTTCCACCCGGCCGGGTTCTTGGCCAGCAGGAGCCGGGCGCTGGCCGGGCCGAGGTTCACCTCGCGGTAGCGTCCGGCGACGTTGGCGATGCCGACCATGGCGGCCAGCCCGTCCTCGGGGTCGACGCCGGCCATCCGGGCCGCGGCCACGGCCATGGCGGCGTTGGAGGCGTTGCACCGGCCGGGCAGCTGCAGCTGCACCGGGAACGCTC
>JAICYE010000313.1 GCA_025934385.1 Acidimicrobiia bacterium
CAGGAACACGCTGGCCGGGTCGCTGCCGTGGAGGCCGACCAGATCGGCGGCCACCGCGACGACGTCGCCGGCCCGGGCCGGCCCGGCCAGGTGGTGCCGCCGGCCGAGCCGGGCCCGGCGCTGGCGGTCGTCGATGCGGGGTAGGACGGTCACGCCGGGTTCTTACACCGGGACACCGGCGTTCCTGCGCAACGACAGGTGTTGCGCAAGAACGCCGGTCGGGCGGCGGGGCCGATCGCCGGCCGGTGCTGCCGTGAATGTCCGGCGGGTGCGGGCGGCCCGACGCCAGCCTGTCAGACTTGGCGCCGTGGACGACCCCTACGCGTTGCACCGCCAGCGCCGGGGGTTGTTCTCGTCCGACGCCGTCGCCTACGAGACCGGCCGGCCGCCGTATCCCGAACGCGTCTACGCACTGCTACAGGAGGTGTGCGGCCTCGGCGACGGGACCCAGGTCGTCGAGATCGGGCCCGGCACCGGCCTGGCGACGGCGCGGTTGCTGGACCACGGCGCGTCGGTCACCGCCGTCGAGCTGAGCGCCGGGTTCGCCGACCGGCTCCGGGCGAAGTTCGCCGGCCGACCGCTCCGGGTCGTGGTCGGCGCCTTCGAGGACGCCACCCTCGACCCGGCGTCGTTCGACCTCGCCGCGGCGGCGACGTCCTTCCACTGGGTGCCGACCGACGTCGGTCTGCGTCGCTGCGCCGAGGTCCTCCGGCCCGGCGGATGGCTGGCGTTGTGGTGGAACCACTTCGGCGATCCCGACCGCCCCGACCCGTTCCGGGCGGCGCTGACGCCGATGTTCGAGCGGCTGGCGCCGTCGCTCGTCGAAACCTTTCCCGGAGCGGCGTTCCAGGCCGCCGCCGGCGCCGGAGCCCATCCCTGGGCCCTCGACACCGCCGCCCGGGCCGGCGAGATCGAGGCCAGCGGCGGGTTCGGCCCGGTACGGCGGGAGACGATCGCCTGGACCGGCCGTCACACCGCCCTCGAGCTGCGGACGCTGTTCGCCTCGTTCTCGCCCTGCCTGGCTCTCCCACCGGAGCAGCGCGCCGCCGTGCTCGACGCCATCGTGCACCTGGCCACCGAGGAGTTCGGGGGCATCGTCGAACGGCCCTATCTCACCGTGCTGTACCTCGCCTCCCGCCGGACGTAGCCGGAGCCGACCGGCTGCGAGCGCGGCGGTGGGCCCGGCCTCATGGGGTCAGCGGCCCCTTGCCGCCCGCAGCACGCGGCCGATGTCGAGCAGGTGATGGGTGCCCTCGTGCAGGGCGTAGCGGCCGGCGCCGAGCACGGTGAAGACGGCGCCGTCGCGCCGCGATCCGGTGCGGTCCCAGCCGCTGTCGGGCACGGCGGCCAGCGTCGCCGACAGCCGGGCGGCGTTGGCCGCCACCGCCGCCGCCACCTCGGGCGGCGCCTGCTTCTCGTAGCCGTCGGCCTCGACCGCCGCCTCCTGGTCCCACACGGCGAGGACCGGCCCGTCCTCGTCGAGCATGCGGTGGATGCGGCCTTCGAACACCGTCAGCCCGTCGCGCACGTGACAGGCGTAGGCCAGCGCCGACCACTGCCCCGGCAGCGGACGGGCGACGAGGATCGACTCGTCTTCCCCGGGCAGGAACCGGGTCAGCGGAGCCTGATAGCGCCGGCCCAGGCCGGCCACCGCCGCCGGCAGGTCGGCGGCGCTCACCCCGTTGGGGTCGAAGGCACACTCCGGGCACCGTTCCGATTGCCAGCGGACACCGAGCTCTTCCGACGCGTCAGCCATGGGGGCACACTACGCCCGTCGCCGCTAGGACGCCCCGAGCCGAACGGCGACGACCTTCTGCACCACCTGGGGATTGGCCTTGCCCTGCGATGCCCGCACAACCTGGCCGACGAAGAAACCGGCCAGGGCCGTCTTGCCCGCCCGGTAGGCCTCGACCTTGTCGGGGTTGGCGGCGATCACGTCCTCGACCATGGCGGCGATGGCCGCTTCGTCGCTGACCTGGGCCAGGCCCCGATCGGCGATGATCCGCTGCGGGTCGCCGCCCTGCTCCATGAGGACGGCGAAGACCTCCTTGCCGGCGGGGCCGGAGATCTCGCCGGACTCCACCGCCCGCACCAGCGAGCCGAGCGCCGCAGCGGTCATCGGCACGTCGGCCGGCGATCGCTCGCCGAGCTCCCGGGGCAGTTCGTTGATGACCCAGCGGGCCACGGCCGCCGGCGGGCCGCCCGCGGCGATCGCGCCCTCGAACAGGTCGCCGGTGGGACGGTCTCCGCTCAGGAGGTCGGCGTCGGCCTCGGAGAGGCCATGGGCGGTCGGCCAGGCGGCGAACCGCTCGGCGAGGACGGGGTCGCGGCGCCGGGCCTCGGCCCGGTACTCGGTCCGGCTCTTCTTCGGCGGACGGGTCGTCGCCTTGCCGGCCTTCTGCGCCGTTTCCTCGTCGGCCGCCGCCCGGGCCGCGGCGGCGCCGTCCGACCGGCCGGCCCACGAATCCCTCAGCGTCACGATCCGGTTCAGCACCAGGGCCTCGGGCCGGGAGTCGACGGGGTCGACCACGAAGTAGCCGACGCGCTCCAGCTGCCACCGGCTGCCGGGCTCGGCCCCGGCCAGGCTGCGCTCCAACCGGGCCTCGATCACCTGCCGCGAATCCGGATTCAGGTGGTGGATGAAGTCGCCGCCGGCATCCTCCGGGCGGGCGATCGAGAACAGCCGGTCGTAGAGCCGCACCTCGGCCGGCACCGACCCCGGCGCCGACACCCAGTGGATCACCCCCGACACCTTGACGCCGTCGGGCGCCGATCCCACCGAACCGGGAATGTGGCTCACCCTCAAGGCCACGACGTCGCCGGCGTCGTCGGTCACCACCTCGTCACAGGTGACGCAGTAGCCGTGCCGGAGCCGGACGGTGCGGCCGGGCGCCAGCCGCGTGTAGCCGGCCGGCGGGTCGAGGACGAAGTCGTCGCGGTCGATCAGCAGCTCCCGGGTGAACGGCACCGTCCGCTCCCCGGGCTTACCGACGTCGGCCGGGAAGTACGGCGCGCTCAGCTCCTCGACCGAGCCCTCGCCCCACGTCGTCACCGTCACCGGCAGCGGCCGCAGCACGCCGAGCACCCGGGGGGCGACCCAGTTGAGGTCGTCGCGCACGCAGAACTCGAGCTTGCCGATGTCGACGACGGAGTTGACCTTGGCCACGCCGATGAGGTCGGCGAAGGCCCGGATGGCCTCGGGCCGGTAGCCCCGCCGGCGCATCCCGGCGATCGTCGGCATGCGGGGATCGTCCCACCCCGAGACGTGCCCGCCCTCCACCAGCGTCAGCAGCTTCCGCTTGCTCATCACGGTGTAGTCGAGGGCCAGGCGGGCGAACTCGTGCTGGTAGGGGCGCACGAAGCCGTGCCGCTGCGACACCCCGGTGTGGTCGACGACCCAGTCGTAGAGCTCGCGGTTGTTCTCGAACTCCAGCGTGCAGATGGAGTGCGTCACGCCCTCGATGGCGTCCTCCAGCGGGTGGGCCCAGTCGTACATCGGGTAGATGGGCCAGGCGCCGCCCGTCCGGTGGTGGGCGGCGTGGCGAATCCGGTAGAGCAGCGGATCGCGCATCTTCATGTTGGCCGCCGCCAGATCGATCTTCGCCCGCAACACGCACGTCCCATCGGGGAACTCCCCCGCCCGCATGCGGCGGAACAGGTCGAGGTTCTCCTCCACACCGCGGCCACGGTCGGGGGACGGGCGCCCCGGCTCCGACAGCGTTCCCCGGTAGTCCCGGATCTCGTCCTCGCTCAGGTGGTCGACGTAGGCGTCGCCCTGGCGGATCAGCTTCTCGGCGGCGAGGTGGAACACCTCGAAATAGTCGGACGCGTGGCGCAGCGATGCCCAGTCGAAACCGAGCCAGCGCACGTCCTCCTGGATCGCGGCGACG
>JAICYE010000107.1 GCA_025934385.1 Acidimicrobiia bacterium
GCGCTCCTTTGCAAGGACCACGATCGAGCGGCCCTCGGGCGTTTCGTCGGCGAGACTCGAGAGCTGTGCGGCGTCGGCGAGCGCCTTCGCGTCGACGCCCGGACGCGCGAGGAACGCCGCCGCCTGCCGGTTCCCGAGGGTGATCGTCCCGGTCTTGTCGAGCAGCAGCGTGCTGCAGTCGCCGGCCGCCTCCACCGCCCGGCCCGACATGGCCAGGACGTTGCGCTGCACGAGCCGGTCCATCCCGGCGATGCCGATGGCCGACAGCAGCGCTCCGATGGTGGTGGGGATGAGGCAGACGAGCAGGGCCACCAGCACCGTGAGCGACTGCCCGGCGCCGGAGTAGACGGCGAACGGCTGCAGCGTGACCGTGGCCAGCAGGAAGATGATCGTCAGGCCGGCGAGCAGGATGTTGAGGGCGATCTCGTTGGGGGTCTTCTGCCGCGACGCCCCTTCCACCAGGGCGATCATCCGGTCGAGGAAGCTCTCGCCCGGCCGGGAGCCGACCTTCACCACGTTGCGGTCGGACAGGACCTTCGTCCCGCCGGTGACGGAGCTGCGGTCGCCGCCCGATTCCCGGATCACGGGCGCCGACTCGCCGGTGATGGCCGACTCGTCGACCGACGCGATCCCCTCGATCACCTCGCCGTCGCCGGGGATCATCTGCCCCGCCTCGACCACGCAGCAGTCGCCGAGCCGCAGTTGGCTGGACGGGGTTTTCCGCACCGACCCGTCGGGCTGGCGGACGAAGGCCACGGTCTCGGAGCGGGTCTTGCGCAGCGTGTCGGCCTGGGCCTTGCCCCGCCCCTCGGCCACCGCCTCGGCGAAATTGGCGAAGAGCACGGTGAACCACAGCCAGGCCGACACCAGACCGACGAAGACGTTGTCGGCGGCCGTGGCGGTGCGGACGTCGCGCAGGAACAGCAGCAGCGTCAGCCCGCTGCCCACCTCGACCACGAACATGACCGGGTTGCGGGCCATCAGTCGGGGGTCGAGCTTGACGAACGAGTCCCGCACCGCCCGCCGGAGGATGGCCGGGTCGAACATGGACGCGGAGTGCTTCGACCGTCCGGCCGGCGCCGGGTCGTCGAGGACCGGAGCCGGGAGGAGCGTCTCGGTGTCGGCGGTCATGGCGCTCCTCAGAACGTTCCGGTGAGATGCTCGACGACCGGGCCGAGGGCGATGATGGGGAAGTACGTCAGGCCGACGACGATCACGACCACCGACGTGAGCAGCCCGGCGAACAGCGGCGTGCCGGTGGGGAAGGTGCCGGCCGAGGCCGGGACGGGCTGCTTGCGGCCGAGCGAACCGGCGATGGCCAGCACCGGCACCATCAGCATGAACCGGCCGACGAGGAAGCAGATCCCCTGGGTCGTGTCGTACCACTGGGTGTTGCCGGCCAGGCCGGCGAACGCCGAACCGTTGTTGTTGGCCGGGGAGATGAAGGCGTAGGCGATCTCGGTCAGCCCGTGGGGGCCGGGGTTGGCCCGCGACGTCAACGCCGTCTTCAGCACCACCGACGCGCCGGCGAAGACGAGGATCACCAGCGGGACGGCCAGCAGGTACAGCACGACGAGCTTCATCTCGGCGGCCTGGATCTTCTTGCCGAGGTACTCCGGCGTCCGTCCGACCATGAGCCCGGCGATGAACACGCTGGTGAGGGCGAAGACGAGCATTCCGTAGAGGCCGGCGCCGGTCCCGCCCGGGCTGACTTCGCCGAGCATCATGTTGACCAGCGGCACCGCTCCGCCGATCGGCGTCATCGAGTCGTGCTGGCAGTTGATCGATCCGGTCGACGTGCCGGTGGTGGTGTCGGCGAACAGGCCGCACCCGACCGACCCGAACCGCACCTCCTTGCCTTCCATGTTCCCGCCGGCCTGCACGGCGCTGGTGCGCTGGTCGGCGCCGAGCCGCGCCAGCTGGTGGGAGCCCCGGGCCTCCACCGGCATGGCGATCAGCGCGCCGACGAGCCACAGGGCGAACATGGCGGCGAGGACCACCCAGCCCTGCTTCATGTCCCGGGCCATCTTCCCGAAGGCGTAGGGGAAGGCGAAGGGCACGGCCAGGATCCCCCACAGGATCAGCAGGTCGGTGATCGGGTCGGGGTTCTCGAAGGGATGGGCGGCGTTGGCGTTGTAGGAGCCGCCGCCGTTCTGGCCCAGGTTCTTGATCGCCTCCTGGCTGGCGACCGGGCCCCCGGGGATCGACTGGGTGGCGCCCTCCACCGTGTGGACCGTGCGGCTGGCGTGGAAGTTCTGCACCGCGCCCTGGCTGACGAGCACGAGGGCGAAGGTGAAGCTGAGCGGCAGGAAGACCCGCGTCGTCGTGCGGGTCAGGTCGACCCAGAAGTTCCCGATCGTGCCGGCCCGCCGGCGGATGAGCCCCCGGATGAGCGCCACGGCCACCGCCGCCCCGACCGCGGCCGACACGAAGTTGTGGAAGGCCAGCCCGGCCATCTGGGTGAGGTGCGACATCGTCGACTCGCCCGGGTAGTTCTGCCAGTTGGTGTTGGTGAGGAAGCTCGTCGCCGTGTTGAACGACAACCTCGCCGGCACGGCCTTCATGTGGTCGGGGTTGAGCGGCAGGTGGCCCTGCAGCCGCAGCTGCCCGTAGAGGACCACGCCGGAGACGAAGCTGAAGGCCAGCATCGAGTAGGCGTAGATGGTCCAGCGCTGCTCCCGGTCGGGGTCGACCCGGCAGAACCGGTAGACCGCCCGTTCCACCGGCAGGAAGACACGGTCGCCGGGGGCCGGCCCCCCGCCGTAGATCTTGGCCAGGTACGACCCGAGCAGCGGCGTCGAGACGGCCAGCAGGGCGATGAGGAACAGGACCTGGGCCCAGGCGGCGACCGTCATCACAGCTTCTCCGGGAAGACCAGGGCGTAGACGAGGTAGCCCGTCAGCAGCACGGCGAGGAGGAGACCGATGACGTTGTCGGTGCCGCTCATGCCGCCATCGACCCGGCGTCGGGCTCCTCGACGGGCACGGGCGGTGCCTGCTCGTCGGGGCCGATGATCACCTCACAGGCCTTCACGAACAGGCCGGCCAGGGCGAAGAAGGCCGCGAAGACGAAGAGATAGATCACATCAGCCATGGTGTTCGGGGCTCCTAGCGGACCGGCAGCGGTGGGGGGTACACCGCCAGCGAGGCGCCGACCTGGTCGGCGAGGGCGATGGCGACGACGCGCTGCTCCAGCGTGGCGCCGGCGTTCGGCGGGAAGTCGAGGACGAAGCGGCCGACGATCTGGCCCCGGGACAGCACCGGCAGGGCGATGCCTTCGGCGGGGAGTTCCACCTCGAGGTCGCCGCCCGGCATCATGCGGTAGCGCCGGTGGGCCACGACCCCGTTGCGTTCCAGCTGCGGTACGTCGATGCGGTCGTGGAAGGGGGCGGCCTCGAAGCGGCAGTCGACGAGGTCGAACATGGCCACGAGCTCGGCCCGGGCGGCGGCGATGACGTCGGCCGACTCGTGGCCCTGGGCCACCCGGTCGGCCAGACGGCGGATCTGGTCGAGCCCGCCCCGGCCGCCGTCCCGCTGGCGGGCGGCCACCCGGGCCCGCCAGGCGAGCTGTCCGGAGATCAGGCCGAGCACCAGCAGCAGGATCGTCATCTCGACGTCGTCGGCGTCGTGGATGAGCAGCGACAGGTAGGGCTTCG
This sequence comes from Acidimicrobiia bacterium, assembly GCA_025934385.1. Next base: position 3,656 of record JAICYE010000107.1, read on the forward strand.
TGTGGAAGAAGTCGTAGGAGGCGGCGGCCGTCAGCGCCGACACCACCCCGGCGGCCCGGCCCCCGAACGCGCCGGAGCCGACGACGATGACGCTCAGGACGAGGGCGATGTTGACCGGCGCCACGTGACCCCGCACCACCACCAACCCCGCAGCCACCAGGATCGGGATGAGGCCACCGAGGGCGATGTCGATGCCGTTCCCCGCCGTGGAGCTCGGATTCCGTTGCATGGCTTCGTTCTACGACCCGACGGGCGAACGAGGAACCGGATTGACGCCGCATTGACGTGCCATCGGCCATTCCTGACGCGTCCCTGGCACGCTCGGCCGGCAGCATCCCCCTACGCTGGCCGGCGTGGGCCCCGAAAGCCTCCTCCGCCGGATGGTCGCCGGCTGGGTCGTCACGCTGGCGGGACTGGGCCTGGCCGCCGTCGGGTTGCTGCCATTCCGGACGGACATCACCGTGGCCACCGCCGCCCTCGTGCTGGTGGTCCCGGTGGCGCTGGGCGTGGCCGTGGGCGGGTTCCCGGCCGTGCCGCTCGGTGTGGTGGCGGGCTTTCTCACCTTCGACTTCGTGTTCATCCCGCCCTACTACACCTTCTACGTGACCCAGTGGGAGGACTGGGTGAGCCTCGTCGTCTACGCCTGCGTCGGGTGCACCGTCGGCGTCGTCGTGGCGCAGCTCGGCCGAGCCCAGCGGGAGGCCGAGGCCCGCCGGGCCGAGGCCCAGCAGCTGGCGGCGGAGCGGGCCCGGCTGATGGAAGAGACCAGTCGGGTGCGGCTGCTGGAGGAGGTGGACCGGCTGCGGGCGGCCCTCATGGGTTCCGTCTCGCATGATCTGCGCACGCCGCTGGCATCGATCAAGGCGTCGATCTCCGACCTCGCCGATCCCGACCTGCACCTGTCGGACGAGGACCGGGCCATGCTGCTGCGGACCACGGAAGAGGAGACCGACCGGCTCACCCGGCTGGTGACCAACCTGCTCGACATGAGCCGCATCCAGGCCGGGGCGCTGGTGCTGCACCGCTCGGCCACCCCCCTCGACGAGCTCGTCGGCGGCGTGGCGGCCCGGCTGGCAGGGATGTTCACGGACCACCGGCTGGTGGTCGAGGTGGCCGAGGGCCTGCCGCTGGCCGACGTCGACTACCTCCTGATCGAGCAGGTGGTGAGCAACCTGCTGGAGAACGCCGCCCGCTACACGCCGGCCGGCACCGGGGTGACCGTGCGGGCGGCCGCCGTCGCCGGCGGCGACGAGGTCGAGGTGGCGGTCATCGACCACGGTCCCGGTGTCGCCGAGGAGGAGCGGGAACGGATCTTCGACGAGTTCTACCGGCTGCGGGCGCAGAGCCGGGGGCCGGTGGGGACGGGCATGGGCCTCGCCATCGTGAAGGGCATCGTGGAGGCCCACGGCGGCCGCATCCGGGTCGATTCCACCCCGGGCGGCGGCGCGACCTTTGTCGTCGGGATGCCGGTGGCGCCGGAGAGCGCCCTTCCCGAGGACGCCGACGTCACGTCAGCGGTCGAGGCCTGAGGCGACGATGGCCCGGGTGCTGATCATCGACGACGAGGAGGCGATCCTCCGGGTGCTCGGCACCGGCCTGCGGGCCCGGGGCTACGACGTCGACACCGCCACGGCCGGGGCGGCCGGCCTGTCCCGGGCGGTGATCGACAACCCCGACGTCGTCGTCCTCGACCTCGGGCTACCCGACCTCGACGGCGTGGAGGTCTGCCGCCGGTTCCGGACGTGGACGGAGGTGCCGATCGTCGTGCTGTCGGCCCATGGCACCGAGGCCCGGAAGGTCGAGGCGCTCGACGCCGGGGCCGACGACTTCGTCACCAAGCCGTTCGGGATGGCGGAGCTCGAGGCCCGGCTCCGGGTGGCGCTGCGCCACGGGGCCGGGCGGACGGCGGCCGAGGAGGCGCCCGTCCTCGAGGTGGGCCCGCTGCGGCTCGACCTCGCCCGCCGCCGGGTCGAGCTGCGGGGCGGGGCGGTGGAGCTCACGGCCCGGGAGTTCGACCTGCTGGCCTTCCTGGCCCGCCACGCCGGCAAGGTGGTGACGCACCGGATGGTGCTGGAGAAGGTCTGGGGCCCCGGCCACGGCGACGAGACGCACTACCTCCGCGTCTACGCCAATCGCCTGCGGCGCAAGCTGGAGGACGACCCCAACCGGCCGGCGCTGCTGCGGACCAGCCCCGGCGTCGGCTACCAGCTGGTGGCGCCCGAGGATCCCTGAAGGTTCAGCCGCCGAAACTGATCGGCGGGCAGCGGTTCAACCAGGGGGCCACTTCCTCGATCTGGGCGGCGACGCGCAGCAGCACGTCCTCCCGGCCGTAGGCCGCCACCAGCTGCACGCCGAGCGGCAGCCCGTCCGCCGTCCAGGCCGTCGGCAGGGAGATCGCCGGCTGGCCGGTGACGTTGAACGGCGGCGTGAACGGCGTGAAGGCGGCGGCCCGCATGAAGCCGGCCAGCGGGTTCTCCGGTGGCGAGTCGAACGTCCCGAGGAGGACGGGCGGCTCGGCCAGCGTCGGCGTGAGCAACAGGTCGAACCCGTGGTTGGGGGAGGCAGGTGAAGCTCCCGAGTCAGGGGGTTGCCACCATTCGGCCACCAGGCGGGTCGTCCGCATGAGCCAGTCGAGCGAGCGGAGCAGCGCCGGGGTCGGCAGCGCCCGGGCCAGCTCGGCCAGCGCCCAGGTGAGCGGCTCGACGTCGTCGGGGCCGATCCGCTCACCGGTCCGGGTGCTCCAGCCATCGAGGCCCAACGCCACACCGGCCGACCACAGGCTCATGAAGTGCGGCGCCCAGTCGGGCAGGTCGAGGGCCGCCGGATGGGCGACCTCGACGCGGTGACCGAGCGTCTCGAGCAGGCGGGCGGTCTCCTGGGCGGCGGTGACGCAGTCGGGGTGGACGGCGGCGAGGCCGCCGGGGGCGGCGGTCATCAACCCGACGCGGAGTGCGCCCGGGTCGCTGCCGATCTCCTGGCGCCACGGACGGGGCGGCGCCGGTGCCGTGTACAGGTCGCCGGGCATCGGGCCGGCGACGGCGTCGAGGAAGCCGGCGCAGTCCCGTACGGTCCGGGTGAGGACGTGCTCGCAGACGACGAAGGCGGTGAACGAGGCGTCGGGCCCGAGCGACGTGCGGCCCCGGGACGGCTTCAGGCCGACGAGGCCGCAGGCGCTGGCCGGGATGCGGATCGACCCGCCGCCGTCATTGGCGTGGGCCGCGGGCACGAGGCCCGCCGCCACCGCCGCCGCCGAGCCGCCGCTCGACCCGCCGGGGGAGCGGGCCCGGTCCCAGGGGTTGCGGGTGGCGCCGTAGGCCGCCGGCTCGGTGGTGGGAAGGATCCCCAGCTCCGGGGTGTTGGTCCGCCCGACGAACACGAACC
>JAICYE010000015.1 GCA_025934385.1 Acidimicrobiia bacterium
AAGCCTAGACGCGTCGCCGAGGGCCCGACTCACCCCGCCGGGGGAGGTGGGCGGCGGGCGGGGCCGGGGCGCCGTCCTCCTCGCACCCGACAACCTCCCGGCCGCGTCTTCTCAACCCCCACCGGCCGGGGGTTGCTTCGGCGCTCGGCTCACCACCGCCGGCGAGCGGCGGAAGAACTCCTCCACGCCGGGGTCGTAGTGGTAGGCGGGCGGGCGCTCGCCGATGGCGGAACGGAGCCGCAGGCTGCGGGCGAAGTCCTCCACCGTGCCGGCCGAGGTGTAGCGGTAGCGGTAGCCGGCCTCCTGGAGCCGCCGGTTGTCGACGCCCCGGCCGAAGCGCAGCAGGCTCAGCACCTCGAGCGGCAGGTCGATGATCCCCAGCCGGCGCAGCGCTCCGGCGGCCACGCCCGTCCCTACCGGGGAGATCGGCACCCGGCGGCGGCCGACGAGGCGGCAGACGTCGCTCCACGGGAGCGTCCCGTCACCCGCGACGTTGTAGATGCCACCGACGTCGTGGCGGGCGGTGAAGCACAGCACCCCGAGGACGTCGTCCTGATGGGTGAACTGCAGGCGGGGGTCGAAGCCGAAGATCTCGGGGGCCACCGGCAGCCGCAGGGCCTTCGACAGGGGCGTGTCGAGGTCGGGGCCGAGCACGTTGGAGAACCGGAGCCGGGTGACGACCACGTCGGGGTGGTCTTCGGCGAAGTCGGCGACATAGCCCTCGACCTCCAGCAGGCTGCGCTCCACCCGGGTGCGGGCCGGCCGGGCACGGCCGGCGTCCTCGCCGAAGAAGTACGGGTCCTTCGGGCTCGACCCGTACACCAGCGTCGACGACTTGAGCACCACCTTGCGGACCGACGAACCCGGCGCTCCCGCCGCCGCCAGCAGGTTCATCGTGCCGATGACGTTGGTCTCGTGCAGGGTCCGGCTGCCGATGGTGGTGGAGTCGACCAGCAGGTGGGTGTGGAGGATCGTGTCGACCTCGGTCGCCCGCACCAGCCGGGACAGGATCGAGTACGACGAGTCGGCCCGCACCACCTCGGTGCGCTCCAGCGGGACGGTCGGCGCCCGGGTGTCGAGGCCGACGACGATCTCGACCGACGGGTCCTGTTCGATGATCTGGGCCACCCGGCCGCCCCAGAACGTGCCGATGCCGGTGACGAGGACCCGCTGGCCGCCGGGCGACGGTGATGCCTGGGCCATCAGCCGAACCAGACGCTGCGGCGGCGGGACAGCATGTCGAAGAGGGCGTCCTGGATGCGGGTGCGGATGGCTTCCGACTCCTCCATGACCCGGCTGCGGGGATAGCGGTCCCGGCCGGTGGGCGCGTCGAAGTGCACCGGGTCGAGGACCCGCAGCTTGAACTTGGCCGGGAAGTAGCCGACCAGGCCGAGCGGGCCGAGCAGCGCCAGGTTGGCGGTGAACGGGACGTAGGGCACCCGCAGGACCCGGGCCAGCGTCCCGCTGCGGGCCAGGATCGGCATCGACTCCTCGGCGCCGACGACGGCGATGGGGACGATCGGCACCCCCGCCCGCATGGCCGTCTCCACGAACCCGCCCCGGCCGAAGCGGCGCAGCTGGTAGCGGTCCTTGTAGAGCTTGCTCGGGCCCTTCACGCCCTCGGGGAAGACCAGCGCCAGCTGGCCCTCGTCGTGGAGGAGGCGGTGGGCGTTGTCGGGGTGGGCCGTGACACCGCCGGCCCGGGACCACAGCGTGCCGGCCACCGGGAGGCTGCGGAAGAAGAAGTCGGCCAGGCCGTAGACGGGCCGGCCCAGCTCCTTCTCGATCCCGTGCATGATGACGGGCGCGTCGGACGGGATGGCCCCGGCGTGGTTGGCCACCAGCAGGGCGCCGCCGGCCTTCGGGATCCGGTCCAGCCCTTCCCACTCGGCCCGGAACCAGTACGTATAGACCGGGTCGTAGACCGTGCGGATCAATCGGCGCATGTGCTCGCTGCGGCCCCAGCCATCGACGTCGGACAGCACCCCGTCGACACCGGCGGCGCCGGGGTCCGGCGGCCGGGGGACGGGGACGAGCTCCCGCCCGGTCCGCCGGGCGGCGCCGGCTTCGGTCAGGTCGAGGACGGTGGCCTCGGGCGGCTCTCGCTCCACAGGGCGATCATTATTGCCCCTTCCCGTTCGGCCGGTCCCACGGCGTCGCCCAGCCGGGCGGGTACGCCAGGTAGGCCGTGCCTCCGGAATGGCCCACCCAGACGTTCTCGAGCTCGTTGCGCTGGTAGGTGCGGCGCAGCTCGCCGGACGCCCTGGCGGCCGGGTCATTGACCACCGGGTCGCCGTGGGGATCGAACCCGACGAGCACGCCGAGGTGGCCGTCGGAGCTGCGGACGGGCGCCCCGCTCAGCTCGCCCGGCTTCCAGGAGTAGCTGATGGCCACGGGGACCCCGGCGGTGATCCACGGCTCGGCGTCGGCCAGGCTCCGGAACCGGGTGACCCAGGCCTCGAGGCCGCGGCCGGCGGCGTAGGCGGTGTTGAACGGCCAGTTGCCGTGGCCGTCGTAGACCCAGTCGTAGACGCCGTCGACGGCGGCCCGCACCCGGGGCTCGCACGGCCCGGGGTCGTGGGCCCAGTAGCCGACGATCATCGACATCGAGGTGGGCGAGCACCAGCCCTCGCCGCCGTCGGGGTACGACTGGGAGCAGGCGGGCACGTCGAGGGCCTTCCCCCACCGGGCCGGGTCGCCGGCCGGCGTGGCGGGCTGCTCCTGCGGTGAGGTCGACAGCGCCACGGCCGCCAGCCCGAGGCTGGGGACGGCGCCGGGCCGGGCCGCCATCAGCCGAACCTTCATCTGCAGGGCCTCGGCCGCCGGTTTCCCGGAGGGGATCACGAGCGTGTCGGTGGCCAGGGCGGCGTCGCCGTCGTCCTGGTCCTTGACCGAGTGGCGGGCGACGGTGGAGCCGTCGGCGGCCCACACGCCGGCGCTGTACCACTTCGTGAGGCGCCCGCCGGCCAGCCGGGCCCGGAGCGACACCTCGATCCACGACCCGGGTGGCGTGTCGGCGTCCCACGATGGGACGGCCCGGGTGACGTCGAAGCCGGCCGGCGTCAGCGGGCTCGTGACCTCGCCGAACACGTAGGGCCCGCCGTTGTAGTAACTCCGGCCGTGGTAGGCGCCGGCGGCGTCGGTGGCCGCCTGGGCCGAGGACGGGTCGAGGGCGAGGCGTCCGTCCGCAGTCCGGACCGTGCCGGGGCCGAGCTCCCACTGCTCGAGGCCGCTCTTGGCCCGCCACAGGAACTGCGAGGTGAGGTAACCGCCGTCAGCGGCCGCCGCCCGGCCCGGCAGCGGCAGGGCGGCGCAGGCCAGTGCCCCGGTGGCGAGAACAACGAGGAGCGACCGCACGGCCCCAGTCTGCCCGAGGGCTCGTTCAAACTGGCGTTCCTTTTCCGCTGTATTCCGGTCTGCTCCGACCGGCCCGCCCCGGCCGCCCGGGCCACCGCCGCCGTGGTGCCGTAGGACAGGAAGTTGAACAGCGTGAAGGCCGGGTGAGGATCGTGCCGGCCACCGCCAGTCCGCCGAGCTGCGGGGTGCCGAGGTGGCCGACCACCGCCGTGTCGGTGAGGACGTAGAGCGGCTCGGCGGCCAGCGCCCCGAGCGCCGGGACGGCCAGCCGGAGGATCTCCCGGTCGGACGGGTGGCGCCCGGGCAGGATCGGACGGAAGAGCACCGCCGGTATCTTTCCGTAGCCGTGCGGATCCGGGAGGCAACGAACAGGGATTTCGACGAGATCGCCCGGCTCACGGTGGCCGCCTACCGGGCCCTCGACACCTGGGTGGGCGACGACTACGCCGCCCACCTCGCCGACGTCGCCGCCCGGGCCGCGGCCGAGAACACCATCGTGCTCGTGGCCGAGGACGACGGCGACGGCCGCATCCTCGGCCCCCCGACGCTGACGCTGGGCGGCGGGCCGTACTTCGAGTGGAACCACGGCGTCGACGGCGACTGCGGCTTCCGCATGCTGGCCGTCGCCCCGGCCGCCCAGGGCCGGGGCACCGGCCCCCGCCTCGTTCTCGAGTGCCTCGACCGGGCCCGGGCCGCCGGCTGCCGGCGCATGATCATCGGCTCCACCGAATGGATGACCACGGCCCATCGCATCTACGAGCGGCTGGGCTTCCGCCGGGCCCCCGAGCTCGACCAGCAGTGGGGCGAGATCCGGGGCCTCTGTTTCACCCTCGACCTGTGACCGCCGGAGCGACCGGCCGGTAGGGGACCGACGTCACCACCGTGCCGGGCCGGAACAGCAGGCGGCCCTTGAGGGACAGCGCCGTCTGGTTGTGGAGCAGCCCTTCCCACCAGTGGCGGATGGCCAGCTCGGGGATCAGCACCGAGACGGAGCCGCCGGCGCCCCCGTCCGCCACCTGGTCGACGTAGCCGAGGACGGCCCGGGCGATCTCCCGCTCCGGCGAGTAGATGACGTCGAGCGGGACGCCGTCGCTGTGGCGGGCCCACTCCTCCTCCAGGACGGTCATCTCCGAAACCTCCGAGACGACCGCCACCGCCATCAACCGGTCCGGGACGAGCCTGCGGGCGTAGGCCAGGGCCTGGAACACCCCCTGGTGCACCTCCTCGACGTAGAGGACGACGGTGTGGCGGCGCCGGGGCGGACGCCAGCCCGGCGATACCCCGAGCTCCCGGCCGACCGCCTCGTAGTGCCGCCTGATGCCCCGCAGCAGCAGCACCAGCAAGGGGATCACCACCGCCGGGATCCACGCCCCGATGGTGAACTTCGACACCAGGACGACGGTGAGCACGGCCCCGGTCGCCACCGCTCCGATGCCGTTGATCACAGCGCCGAAGCGCCAGCCCGGCTCCCTGAGGCGGCGGTGTCGCTGTACCATCCCCCACTGCGACAGCGTGAACGCGGTGAACACCCCGACGGCGTACAGCGGGATCAGCCGGGTGGTGACGCCGCCGAAGCCGATGAGCAGCGCCGAGGCCGCCACGGCCAGTCCCACGATGCCGTTGGAGAAGGCCAGGCGGTCGCCCCGGGTGGCCAGCTGACGGGGAAGGTAGCCGTCCTGGGCGACGATCGAGCCCAGCCAGGGGAATCCGGAGAAGGCGGTGTTGGCCGCCAGGGTGAGCACGGCGGCGGTGGACGCCTGGAGCACGACGTAGAGAGCGCCCCGGCCGAACACCGCCGTACCCAGGATCGACAGGATCGTCTCGTCCTCCGACAGCGTGGGCCCCAGCCGGTGGGCCAGCAGCGAGATCCCGAAGAAGAAGACGCCGAGGACGATCGCCATCCAGGCCAGGGTGGTGGCGGCGTTCTTCGACTCCGGCCGACGAAAGGCCGGCACGGCGTTTGAAATCGCCTCGATGCCCGTCAGCGCCACGGCTCCCGACGAGAAGGCCCGCATCAGGGCGAAGGCCGTCACGCCCGTCATGACCAACCCGCCCTTGGTGAAGTGGTCGAGCTGGAGGTGGTTCACCGGGAGCGGGTGCAGCTGGCCGGTGAAGGAGCGCCACAGCCCCCACACGATGAGCGTCCCCAGGATCCCCATGTAGACGTAGGTCGGGACGGCGAAGATCTGGCCCGCCTCTTTGATGCCCCGGAGGTTGCCGACCGTGACGAGCAGGACGAGGAGCAGGCCCAGCTCCACGCGGTGGGCGGCCAGCGGCCGGACGGCCGAGGTGATGGCGGCGACCCCGGCCGACACCGAGACCGCCACTGTGAGGGTGTAGTCGACGAGCAGCGACGCCGCGGCGACGAGGGCCGGGGTCTCGCCGAGGTTCTCCCGGCTCACGACGTAGGACCCGCCGCCGTTGGGGTAGGCGAAGATCGTCTGCCGGTAGCTGAACACGACGATGGCCAGCAGGGCGACGACCACGACGGAGATGGGGATGAGGTCGCCGAGGGCGGCCATGCCGGCCACCGGCACGAGTACGTGGAGGATCTCCTCGGTGGCGTAGGCCGTCGAGGAGATGGCGTCCGACGAGAAGATGGCCAGGGCGATGACCTTGATGAGGCGCTGATGCTCCTGCTCCGCGCTGCGCAGCGGGCGGCCGAGCAGGAGCCGCTTGAGGACGGCGTACATGAGCCTCCCCCGAGGCGGGTCTGATCCGGTTGCGAGCGGACGTCAGACGGGGGACGGTGGAGCCCGGAGGCGGACGGCGGTGGCGCCGGACGGGCCGGCCGGGCGACGGTCGCCGTCGCCCGCCGCGCCGCGCCGGTCCGGGCCGGCGACGGGGCGGCGGATCCGGCCGGCCTGCAGCCGGGTGAGCTTGGACCGGCCGGCGGTCGTGCCCACACCGAGGAGCTGGACGTCGGGCTGCGACCGCAGGACGGCCTCGTCGCGCCGCGAGATCGGCAGGAATCCGAAGCGCGGTGCCCGACGGGCGCTCACCTCGATGGCGCCGAACGGCCGGGCCCGCGGCCCGTGGGGAGCGGCGGCCAGGGCCGCGCCGCAGCACAGCACCGCCAGCAACCCGAGGACGGGCGCGGGTGGACGGCTTCGGCGCAGCAGCGTGAACCGCCACATGGTGGGCCCGACTGTACGGCCGGCGGGGCGGCTCCGCACCCTCCCGTCTGGTCAGGCGGTCAGGCGGTCGGGCGGTCAGCCCGTCCGACCGATGGGCCCTCAGACCGACGTGCGGACGTTGCCGTCGCCGGCGAACTCCCGGACACAGGCCCGCCCGGCCCGCTTGGCGTCGTAGAGGGCGAGGTCGGCCCGGGCCAGGAGCGGCAGCAGCCCCTCGCCGTCCTCGGAGCTGGCCACGCCGATGCTGAGCGTCACGTTCACGACGCCGTCGTCGGTGACGACCGGTGTGACGGCGACGATCTGCCGGATCCGCTCGGCCACGGCGAACGCCCCGTCGCCGCAGTCGGCCAGAGCCACGACGAGTTCGTCGCCGCCGTAGCGGCCGACAAGGTCGGCGCTGCGCAGCTGCGACTTCACGGAGGCGGCCACGGTTGACAGCACCCGGTCGCCGGCCCGGTGACCGAAGGTGTCGTTGACGTCCTTGAAGTAGTCGACGTCGACCATCAGGATGCTGTGCCGCCGGGCCCGGGCCGTTCCGCCGAAGAGCAGCTCGGCCTCCTCGAAGAAGGCCCGCCGGTTGGGGATGCCGGTGAGCGGGTCGACGTTGGCCAGCGTCTGCAGTCGGGACATCAACCGGGCGTTCTCGGCGATCGTGCCCACCTGGCGGACGAGGACGACGGTGGTGATGGCGGCCGCCCCGAGGATCAGTCCGTCGAGCGGGTAGACGGCGGCCCGGTGTCCGACCAGCAGCAGCAGGCCGTAGGCCAGGGCCACGGCCAGGTACGGCAACCGGGTCAGCGGCCGCTCGGGCTGGCTCCGCTCGGGAGCGCCGGATCGGCCGGCCCGGGACTCCGCATGAGCGGCCAGGAAGAAGAGACACCACGCCCCGAGCCAGAAGGCGTCGGGTAGGCCGCCGTCGTACGTGCCGGCGAGGTCGAGGTGGGCGTAGGCGACGTCCGCCACCACCAGCGCCGCCACTCCGCCCACGAGGAACCGGAGGGCGAGGTCGCTTCCGCCGGTCCGGCGGAGCAGCGTCACGGCCACCCCGAACAGCAGCAGCAGATCGCCGACCGGGTAGGCGAAGTTGAGGACGAGCGCCAGCCCCTGGCTGGGATGGGTGTGGACGACGGGCCCGATCACCAGGTACCAGATGCCCATGGCGGCGCAGAGGAGGACGGTGAGACCGTCGAGCCCGAACTTCGTCCAGTCGCTCCGGCGGCGGGCCACGGACGGGAACGACAGCAGCGCCCAGGCGCCGCAGGGGTAGAAGGCGAGGTAGCCGGCGTCGGCCAGGGACGGGAAGGGGCTCTGGTGCAGGACCACCTCGAGTACGCACCAGACGAGGTCGCCGATCCACCAACAGCCGAACGCCACGGTCAGGCGGCGCCAGGCCCGCCGGACGCGGGGGTCGATGTCGGGCCGGGTGGACACCCGCCAGGCGGCGGCGACGGCGACCAGTCCCAGTACCACCGGGCCGATGTCCCCGATGACCTGCTTGGTGTGATCGCCGAGCCCGGAGTACGACGCGCCGATCAGCAGACCGGTGGCGAGCAGCATGAGCAGCACGGACGGGGAGAAGCGACGCCTCACATTCGGGTCAACGGCACCTTTTGCCCGGGACTTGAGCAGCGTGCTCTAGCCTGCAGTCGCAGAGTGACTACCCGGGGGGAGGATGTTCGTTGATGTCTCGTCGGATCCCGCCGCTGGCCCTCGCGCTCGCTCTGGTGCTCGGCCTCGGAACCGCCTGCGCCACCGAGAAACCGCAGTCCTCGGCGGCCAACGGCGCGGCGTCGGCGCCCACGACGCAGCCGGCGCTGACGGGGAACCTGACGGTGCTGGCCGCCGCCTCGCTGACCGACGCCTTCAACGAGCTGGGCCGGGACTTCGAGGCCCGCCACCCCGGCACGAAGCTGACCTTCAGCTACGACGCGTCGTCCACGCTGGCGACCCAGGCCGACAGCGGCGCGCCGGCGGACCTCTTCGCCTCGGCCGACCAGTCCAACATGAAGAAGGTCACCGACGCCGGCAACGCCACCGGGCCCCGGGTGTTCGCCTCTAACAAGCTGGCCATCCTGGTGAAGAAGGGCAACCCGAAGAACATCACGGCGCTCACCGACTTCGACAAGCCCGGCGTGACCTTCGTGCTCTGCGCCCTCGAGGTGCCCTGCGGGACGTACGGCGCCCAGGCGCTGGCCAAGGCCGGGGTCAAGGCGCAGCCGAGGTCGCTGGAGACCAACGTCAAGGCGGTGGTGACCAAGGTCACCAGCGGCGAGGTCGACGCCGGCATCGGCTACGTCACGGACGCCAAGGCGGCGGCGGCGTCGGCCACCGGCGTCGACATTCCCGATCAGTACAACGTGGCCGCCGAGTACCCGATGGCCGTGCTCAAACAGTCGAAAGACCAGAATCTGGCCTACGCCTTTCTGGACTACGTGCTGGGCCCCGATGCCCAGGCCATTCTGGCGAAATACGGCTTCACCGGGCCGTAGTATTCCGGTTCCTCAGCACTAGGCAGTTCCAGCTGGCGCCCCCGACGCGTACTAGTGCGGTCCCGGGGCGGGGAGTGGACCGTCCGGCGTAGACCCCTTGCCCACAAGGCGCCGCGCCCCTGGCCAGCCGGCGGTTCGCGCCGCTTCGCGGCCTGCATGCCGCTCGTATTTGGGGCCGACCTGGTCACGGTACGCCAGTCATCCTGAACTAGTCATGGAGCCCATTGGGTGGCCATCGAGGCCAAGACTGTTCACGCCATCTCAAGCCCCGTCCGGGCGGGCCCGTTACCTGTTCTCGACAGCAACGCCGAACGCCGGCGCCACAGATTTCCGAAGCAAAGGAGCATCATGCGCAAGAACCAGAAGCGGGCCCTTCTCGTCGCCGTTCCGGTCGTCGGCGCCCTGACCGGAGCGGCGCTCGTCATGCCCGCCATGGCGTCCTCCACCCCGAAGACGACCCGGTCCACCGGCCTCCTCGGCGGCGTCCTCGGCGGGGTGACGGGCGGGAGCTCCGGCGGGCTGCTCGGCGGTGTGACCGGTGGGGGCTCCGCTGGTCTGCTCGGCGGGGTGACCGGCACGCTGGGCGGCCTCACCGGCGGGGGCTCGGGTGGCCTGCTCGGGTCGGTGACGGGGACGCTGGGCGGTGCGACGGGCGGGGGCTCGGGTGGCCTGCTGGGCACGGTCACGAAGACGCTGGGCGGTGTGACGGGCGGGAGCTCCGGCGGTGGGCTGCTGGCTCCGGTGACCGGCATCCTCGGGGGCGTGACGGGTGGTTCGTCGGGCGGCGTGCTCGGTTCGGTGACCGGCACGCTGGGCGGTGTGACGGGCGGGAGCTCCGGTGGTGGGCTGCTCGCTCCGGTGACCGGCATCCTGGGAGGGGTGACGGGCGGGAGCTCAGGCGGTGTGTTGTCTCCGGTGACCGGCATCCTTGGGGGTGTGACCGGCGGGAGCAACAGCGGTCTCCTGGGCGGCCTCGGCCTGTAGGCCGCGACTCGGGCCGACGGCGAACAGGGCGGGGTCGGGTATCCACCGGCCCCGCCCGCCCGCGTCCGCCGCCGCCCGATTGACGAACTGGCGTTCTTCAACCGGCGATGCGGCGGAAAGGGAACGCCAGAAGGGGCTGGCCGGGGCTGACGGCCGCCGGCGGTCGTCAGGCGGCGGGCGTCAGCGGGCGACCGAGGGCGAGTCGGCGTCGGCGACGAGGAGGTGGGGGGTTCCCGACCCGTCGGCGGCGGTGGCGTAGATGCTCGGGGCGCCGACGCCGGTGTCGATGGCGTAGGCCACGGTCGAGTTGTCGAGCCACTCGGCCTGGTCGTCGACGTTGTGGGTCTCGGCCAGGGGGTGGTCGTGGAGGGTGGCCAGGTCGAGCACGGCGAGCCTCCACGTCGGCAGGTCGGCGCCGCCGGCGCTGGTGCGCTGCTTGAAGGCGATGCGGGTGCCGTCGGGCGAGATCGACGGGCACTCCACCCCGTCCCGCAGGATGTCGCCCTTCCTCGCCGCCAGGTCACCCGAGATGAGGTAGGTGTGGCCCTTCGTCCCCAGCGTGGCGTAGAAGTGCCCGCTGTTGGTCGGGTCGAAGGTCACGCCCCAGAAGTTGAAGTCGGCGCTCTGGATCCGCTTGCCGTCGTCCCAGACCGAAAAGTCCTCGAGGTTGGCCAGCTCGTTGCCGGTGGCCATGTCCCAGATCGTCGTCCGGGTGGAGAAGGCGCCGGCGGCGTAGGAGTCGCCGGTCACGAACACGGTGGAGGAGCCGTACTTGCCGTCGGCCGATACCCGGGCCCGGCTCGGCACGCCGGGGAGGGGCTTCTCCGACCGCTCCTTGAAGTCGGGCCCGAAGAAGATCGCCTTGTAGGGGTTGAGGATGTCGCCGTGGTCGGACAGGCAGATCCCGTTGCCGGCGGCCATGTAGAGCCGGGAACACGGCAGGTCGGTGACGGCCCGGGCGCCGCCGGGGTTGGCCAGGGGCAGGACGCCGGCGTCGCCCGCCTCGCCGGCGGCCATGTCCCGGACCAGCAGGTGGGGCTCGGCCATCACCGCCGCCGGCGACGGCGCCCCGGCGGCCAGGGCTCCCTTGGCGTCGACCTTCCGGGCGGTGCGGCCGCCGGTGTGGACGACGTAGCCGACGCCCACCGCCACGCAGACCACGCACAGGGCGACGAAGGCCAGGACCCGTTGCCGGTACTGCCGTGCCGCACCGGAGCCGGCCGTCGGCTCGGGCTCGGGCGCCTCCCGCCGGGGCTGGGTCGGCTTGGGCGGGGCGGTGGTCATGGGGCCGGCACCTCTCGGCGGGTGGACGGGTGGAAGAGTATGAGGACGGCAACGGGGACGGCCAGCGCCATCCCGGCCAGGAACCACGACGCGGCGCCGTTCGGGCCCCACCAGAGCCAGCACAGACCGAAGATGCCCGACGCCAGCGCCTTGGCCAGCGTTGTCACCGTGGTCAGCCAGGCCAGGCCGCTGCTCCGCAGGTCGGCCGGGATCACCTCGCTGGCCAGCGCCATGAGGACGCCGTCGGTGGCGGCGTAGTACGTGCCGAGCAGGCCGAGGATCACGGCGATCGTCAGCAGGCCCGACCCCGAAACCCGCAGCACGACGTAGCAGACGATCAGCAGGGCGTTGCCGGCCAGGAACACCGGCGCCCGCCCGATCCGGTCGGCCAGGCGGCCGAGGGGGACGGCGAGGAGCAGGTAGGCCAGCGACGTCCCGACGAACAGGAGCGGGAACGGCGTGGCCGACATGTGGGTGCGGTGCTGGTAGACGAGGTAGATGAACGCGTCGCTGATCGTCACGACGCCCAGCAGCGCCCCGGCCACCGTGATGCGGCGGAAGGCCTTGTTGCCGAGGAGCCGGCGGGTGCTCTCCCGGGTGAAGGCGGGTGCCCGGGCCGGCTTCAGGCGCTCCCGGGGCGGGTTCTGCACGAAGCAGACGAGGACGCCGAGGCCGAGCACGGCGAAACAGAGGCTGACGATGAACACCGAGTCATAGGCCTTGGGCGTGAACCACAGCAGGGCGAAGGCCACGATCGGGCCGATGAAGGCGCCGACGGTGTCGAGCGCCCGGTGGATGCCGAAGGCCAGGCCCATCTTCTCGGGCTCGCTCGACAGCGAGATGAGGGCGTCGCGGGGGGCGGTGCGCACGCCTTTGCCGGTCCGGTCGAGGAACAGGACGCCGGCCGACGGCACCCGGGCGGTGGTGGCCAGCAGCCCCAGCTTGCAGGCGGCGGAGAGGCCGTAGCCGAAGCCGGCGACCTCCTTGTGGCGCTGGCCGCGGTCGGCGATCAAGCCTCCGAAGATCCGGAGGACGGCGCTCATGCCCTGGTAGATGCCGTCGAAGATTCCGAAGCCGAGCGCTGAGTAGCCGAGGACGCTGGTGAGGTACAGCGGCAGCACAGAGTTGACCGACTCCGACGAGATGTCGGTCAGGAGGCTGGTGGCGCCGAGCAGGCCGACGTTGCGGTGAAGCCCGGGCGCGACCGGTTCCTCGGGCGATACGGCCTCCGGGGCGGCGGGGGCCGGCCGGTCTCGCACTGAGGAGTACACGGGCCCTCCCGGCCTCGGACTTGGGAGCTGTACCGGCCTCCCCGAACTGAACGGTCGCGGCGCTTCGGACCAATCGTCATTCTGGCCCGGTCGTAGTGTCGGTCATCGGACCCCGGCTGCGAAGGGCGGTGGGTTCACAACGCCCCCTATGTCCGAAACGCTCCTCGCCAGGGGGGCAAACCACCGCGAGCCTCCGCCGGGCGAAGAGGAGCGCCCGCCCGCCGACCGAATGAGGAACCGTGAAGGAAAGGGCCTCGAAGCGCTCGCGCCTGCTCGGCTTCGTCGCCCTCTGCGTCGTGTGCGTGGCGACGGGCACCGGGTACGTGCTGCACTCCCGGAGCCGGGCGCTGTCCCAGGCCGGATCGGCACCGGCCCCGGCGTCGGAGGCGGCGGTGGCCGCCGTCGAGGCCCAGCCCCACGTGCTCTTCCGCAACCTGTCGACCGCTGCCCAGGCCGGCTTGGTGGGCCTGGCGCCGCTCAACGACCCGAACGGGCCCCGCCAGATCACCGGCTACCAGTGCCGGCGCCTGTACATGGCGGCCGGCCACGGCCTCTGCCTGGCCGAGGTGGAGAACGATCCCTTCGGCTCGCCGTACCGGGCTCGGTTCTTCGGGCCGGACTTCACGAACCTCCACGAGCTGCCGCTGGCCGGGGTGCCCAGCCGGGCCCGGGTCTCCCCCGACGGCAGCCTCGGGGCGGCCACGGTGTTCGTCAACGGCGATTCCTACGCCGGTGGCGCCTTCTCCACCCGCACCACGATCTTCGACATGAACACCGGCTCGTCGCTCGGCGACCTCGAGAGCTTCACCGTGTTGAAGGACGGCAAGCGCATCCAGAGCGTCGACTTCAACTTCTGGGGCGTCACCTTCGCCCGGCAGCCCGGCCGCTTCTACGCCACGCTCGGCACTGGCGGTCACACCTATCTGGTGCAGGGCGACCTGCCCACCCGGACGCTGACCGTCCGGCGCGACGGGGTCGAGTGCCCCTCGCTCTCCCCCGACGGCACCCGTATCGCCTTCAAGTCGAGGGTGCCGGGCAGCGCGGGGCTGAACGGCACACAGTGGCGAGAGAGCGTGCTCGACCTGGCGACGCTCGAGGATCACCCGCTGGCCGAGACCCGCAGCGTCGACGACCAGGCCGAGTGGCTCGACAACAACACCGTGCTCTACAGCGTGGGGTCCGACACGTGGGCCGTGCCGGCCGACGGCAGCGGGGCGCCCCGCCTGTTCGCCGAGCAGGCCGACTCGCCGGTGGTGCTGCCGGG
>JAICYE010000312.1 GCA_025934385.1 Acidimicrobiia bacterium
CATGCCACCGCCACCGGCGGCGGCCTTGATCATCACCGGGTACCCGATGGTCCTGGCGGCGGCGACGGCCTCGTCCGCGCCGGCCAGCGGGTTCTCGGTGCCCGGTGAGATGGGCACCCCGGCGGCGGCCATCCTGTTTCGGGCAGCGATCTTGTCGCCCATGTCGACGATCGCGTCGGGCGAGGGGCCGACCCAAGCGAGGCCGGCGTCCATCACGGCGCGGGCAAACTCGGCGTTCTCGGACAGGAAGCCGTACCCCGGGTGGATCGCCGCGGCCCCTGTGGTCTGCGCCGCGGCCAGCACGGCGGGGATGTTGCGATACGACTCGGCCGGGCTTGCCGGGCCGAGCAGGACGGACTCGCTGGCCTCGGCGACGAACGGCAGGTCCTTGTCGGCCTCGGAGTAGACGGCGATCGTGCGCAACCCCATCTCACGCGCGGTGCGAATCACCCGCCGGGCGATCTCGCCCCGGTTGGCCACCAACAGCCTGGTGATCGAGCGGCGGGTCATCGTGGGGTCACCGGCGCGCCCGTCACATCCGGAACACGCCGAAGGCGTCGGCGCCGGCGACGGTGTCGGAATGGGCGGCGGAGAAGGCGATCCCCAGCACCGTGCGGGTGTCGCGGGGGTCGATGATCCCGTCGTCGAACAGCCGGCCGCTGACGAACGGCGCCAGCGACTCTTCCTCGATCTGGTCCTCCACCCGCCGGCGCATGGCCGCGTCGGCGTCCTCGTCGAAGGGCCGGCCGGCCGCCTCGGCCGCCGCCCGGCTCACGATCGACAGCACGCCGGCCATCTGGCCCGGTCCCATGACCGCCGTCTTGGCGTTGGGCCAGGAGAAGACGAACCGGGGATCGAAGGCCCGCCCGCCCATGCCGTAGTTACCGGCGCCGTAGGAGCCGCCGATCGTCAGGGTCACGTGTGGGACGCCGGAATTGGCCACGGCGTTGATCATCTTCGACCCGTCCTTGACCATGCCCCGCTGCTCGAACGCCGTGCCGACGATGTAGCCGGTGGTGTTCTGCACGAACAGCAGCGGCAGGTCCGAGCGGTTGGCCAGCTGGATGAACTGGGCCGCCTTCTGGGCCTCCTCCAGGTACAGCACGCCCTTGTCGTTGGCCAGGACTCCGACCGGGAAGCCGTGGATCGAACCCCAGCCGGTCACCAGGCTCGGGCCGTAGAGCGGCTTGAACTCCTCGAAGCGGGAGCCGTCGAGGAACCGGGCCAGCACCTCCCGCACCTCGACCGGCGTGCGGAGGTCGGCGGGGGCCAGCCCGAGCAGGTCGTCGGGGTCGTGGACGGGCGGGTCGGCCGGCTCGGTGGGCCCGGGGCCGAGCTTCCGCCAGTTGAGCCGGGCCAGCACGGCCCGCCCGAGGCGGACGGCATCGCGCTCGTCCGTGGCCAGGAAGTCCGACAGGCCCGAGGTGCGGGAGTGCATCTCGGCGCCGCCGAGGGCCTCCTCCTCGGCGTCCTCCCCGGTGGCCATCTTCACCAGCGGCGGCCCCCCGAGGAAGACCAACGCCGCGCCCCGGACCATGACGGTGTAGTCGCACATCCCGGGGATGTAGGCGCCGCCGGCGGTCGAGTTCCCGAACACCAGGGCGATGGTCGGGACACCGGCGGCCGAGAGGCGGGTGAGGTCGCGGAACAGCGCGCCGCCGGGCAGGAAGATCTCGGCCTGGCGGGGGAGGTCGGCGCCGCCCGACTCCACCAGGTTGACGAACGGCAGCCGGTTCCGGCGGGCGACCTCCAGGGCCCGGAGCAGCTTCTGGAGGCCATAGGGGTTGATGGCCCCGCCCCGGACGGTGGGATCGTGGGCCGCCACCACGCACTCCGCGCCGGAGATGACGGTCACCCCGGTGACCACGCCGGCCCCGACCGGGTATCCGGTCCCCCAGGCGGCCAGCGGGGACAGCTCGAGGAAGTGGGCGTCCCGGTCGACGAGGAGCTCGATCCGCTCGCGGGGGAGCAGCTTCCCCCGGCCCCGGTGGCGCTCGACCATCTTCGGCCCGCCGCCCCCCCGGGCCAGCGCCAGCTGCTCGTCGAGCTCGGCCAGGCGCTGGACGAGGAAGGCGCGGTTGGCCCGGTAGGTCTCGGCCCGGCGGTCGAGGCGGGAAGCGAGGACCGGCACGGCGCGGGAGCTTATTCCGGGCCGCCGCGCCGTCCCTCTCGAACTGGCGTTCCTTTTCCGCTGTATCCCGGTAAACGAACGCCGGTTTGGAAGGGGGTCAGCCGGTGCGCAGGACGGAGGCGGCGACCCGGGCCAGGAGGGCCTCGAGGGCCTCGGGGGCGAGGCCGGCGTCATGGAAGGCCACCGAGTTCACCGCCCCGAGGGCGGCGTGGACCAGCATCTCGGCGTCGGCCGGGGCCAGCTCGGGCCGCAGGCGCACCAGCGTCTGGACCCAGATGCCGGCGTACTCGACCTCGCGCCGCCCGATCCGGTCCTGGTCCTCGGCGGGGAGGCTGCGCCGGTCCTGGATCCACACCGCCAGCCGCGCCCGCTGGGCGACGGCCGTGGTCACGTGGAGGGCCACCAGGCGGTCGAGCATCTCGGCCGGCGGGCACTCGGCCTTCTGGACCGCTTCGGCGGCGATCAGCAGATCCTCGGTGATCGAGTCGAAGAGCGCGGCCAGGACGGCACCCTTGCTGGCGAAGTGGCGGTACACCCCCGGCCCGGAGATGCCGGCTGCGGTGCCGATCTCGTCGATGCCGACCGAGTGGAATCCCCGCCGGCGGAACAATTCGACGGCGGCCCCCAGGATCGTCCCGCGGCGGTTGCCCGGGGGTTGGGGGGTGCCCCCCCGACAAAGGCGGCGGGAGCCGCCAGGGAACGCGCCGGCCGACGGCTGAGCGCTCACGAAATCCACCGTAGTGGCGGAAGGAACGTCCTCGTCTTCACCCCTTCGGTCGATGCCTTCTTTTGGTACCGCCCCGTCACCGGTGCGTATTCTGATGCTTGGTAAATACAGCGCGACCGGGTGAGCACGAGGAGGAGCGCATGTCGGACGTCGGCTTCGAGGGCAGGGTGGCGATCATCACCGGCGCCGGTGGTGGACTGGGCCGGGAGCACGCCCTGCTACTCGCCTCCCGGGGGGCGCAGATCGTGGTCAACGACCTCGGCGGGGCCGTGGACGGGACCGGCTCCTCGGCCGGCCCGGCCCAGAAGGTCGTCGAGGAGATCGAGGCCCTCGGCGGCGCGGCGGTGGCCGACACCAACAGCGTCGCCTCCCCCGAGGGCGCCGACGCCATGGTGAAGACGGCCCTCGACGCCTTCGGCCGGGTCGACATCGTCGTCAACAACGCCGGCATCCTGCGGGACAAGAGCTTCGCCAACATGTCCCAGGACCTCTGGGAGGCGGTCATCGCCGTCCACCTGACCGGCGCCTTCAACGTCACCCGGGCCGCCTGGGCGCATTTCCGGGAGCAGGCCTACGGCCGGGTCGTCTCGACGTCGTCGGCGGCCGGGATCTTCGGCAACTTCGGCCAGGCCAACTACGGCGCGGCCAAGATGGGGCTCGTCGGCCTCACCCGGGTCTGGGCCCAGGAAGGCGCCAAGTACAACATCCGAGCCAACGCCATCGCCCCGGTGGCCCGCACCCGCATGACCGAGGACCTGCTCGGCCCGCTGGTCGAGAAGCTCGACCCCGGCCTGGTCTCGCCGGTGGTGGCCTACCTGGCCTCCGAGGAGTGCCCGGTCACCGGCGAGGTCTACAGCGTCGGCGGCGGCCGGGTCTCCCGCGTCTTCATCGCCGAGGGCCCCGGCTACTTCAAGAAGGACCTGACGCTGGAGGACGTGCGCGACAACTGGGACACGATCCGGGCGGAAGCCGACTACGTGATCCCGACCAGCGCCAACAACGAGATCGCGCTGATCATGCCGTTCCTCTCCGACCA
>JAICYE010000553.1 GCA_025934385.1 Acidimicrobiia bacterium
GCCCCGCTCGGCAAGCCGATCCTGCCGGTCGGCCAGGCCTACAACGGGGCGGCTGAAGGCGGGCCCGACCGCGACCCGCCCAAGGAGCAGATCGTCGCCTTCATGAACACGGCCATGGCCAAGGGCGCGGTCGGCGTGTCGTTCTGGGTCTGGCACACCACCACTCCCGACCAGTGGTCGGCGATCACGGCCGCCACCGACTGGGTGCTGCCCGCCGGCCGCGCCGCCACCAGCGGGGCGGCCGTGTTCCTGCAGCGGGTGCTCGGCGTCCTCGGCCAGCCCGTGGCCCAGGACGGGATGATCGGCCCGGCCACCCGGGCGGCCATCGCCGCTGTCCAGCAGAACCTCGGCCTGCCGGCGACGGGGACACTCGACGCCGCCACCGCCCGGTCGATCACCGGCCCGAGGCGCTGATCGACCGCTTCGGCGTTCCTCAGCAACACCTGTCGTTGCTCAGGAACGCCGGTCCTCAGCCCGGGAGCCATTCGGCCCAGCCGAGGCCGCCCTCGGGGACGTCGAGGCGGCAGAGCGCCCGGTCGAGCCGCACCGCCGGGTGACCGGCAGCGGTCACGAGGACGGGCGCCCGACCGAGCGGCGTTGCCTTCACCGCCTCCGGATCGGCGGCCCGGGCGGTCCCTCCGGATCCGACCCAGGCGAGCCGGCGGTGCGGCGTGCCGGCCCACCAGTCGAGGACGCCGGCGCTGCGGGACCGAAACCCCGTCCCGTCCACCTCGATACGGCCTTCTCCGACGAGGACCTCGCCGTGGACCCGGCCGGGCTGGGCGTAGGCGACGGCCCCGCCGGCGCCGGCGGGTGAAGGACCGGCCGGGCCGACGTCACCCGGTCCGTCGGTCGCCTCCCACTCCAGGTCGAGGCCGACCGGGAGCCGCTCGCCCCACTCGTCGCCCCAGGCGTCGGCGGGGTCGTCGTAGGCGATGCCGAAGGCCTCGAGGCCGACGCTCCAGTGCTCCAGCGGCGTCTCGCAGACGAGGTCGCCCCACAGCCCGTCCGCCCGCACCTCCAGGCCGGCCCGGGGCAGCGCCACCTCGTGGTCCCGCACGGCGACCAGGCGGGGGGTCAGCAGGCTCGTCCACCACCACGCCCGGCCCTGGTTCGGGAGCAGCGCCAGCCGCACGAATCCGCCGACGGCCCCGGCGCCGACTTCGCCGGTGAAGTCGATCTCCCAGGCGTCGGCCCAGAACGGCTCCGGGCCGGGCGGACGCCGGTGCTCGTCGGTCGGTCGGGCCATGGGCCACAGACTGGCCCGGCTGCCGGACTCCCGCCCCATCCGGGCGCCGGTAGCGTGAGGCCATGGCCGCTGGGCGGGTCACCCGCCGGCAGATGCTGGGGCTCCTCGCCGCCGGTTTCCTCACCGCCTGCTCGTCGACGCAGGGGGGGTCGGCCTTGCCGTCCTCGACGTCGACGTCGACGTCCACGACCACGTCCACGACCGGCAGCACCGCCCGGCACCCCGTGGGCGACCCGACCTTCGACACCGAGCATCCGATGTCGGGCTTCGTGGCCTTCGGCGACTTCGGCGGCGGCCCGGCCCAGGGCACGGTGGCCGGCAACATCCTGCAGTGGGTGCGTGACGGGCACCGGGTCGACGCCATCGTCACCACCGGCGACAACGTCTACAGCTTCGGGATGCCGAACCTGTTCGAGGCCGACCTCGTGGCGCCCTACCGGGCGCTCCAGACCGGCGGGCAGCGGCCGATGTGGGCGACGCTCGGCAACCACGACGTCGCCGCCGGCCACGGCGCCGAGCAGCTGGCCTTCCTGCACCTGCCGCCGCTGCCGTTCGTCAAGGAGCTGCCCGGCGTGCGGTTCCTGTTCCTCGACGGCAACCACCCCGACGACGCCCAGGCCCGGTGGCTGGCCGACCAGCTGGCCGAGCC
>JAICYE010000173.1 GCA_025934385.1 Acidimicrobiia bacterium
CAGGGCCGCCTGTCCCTGGCCGACGCGCCGGGGCAGCCGCAGCAGGGCGCCGGCGCCGGCGAACAGGCCGACGCCGACCTCGGGGATGCCGAGTTTGGAGTCCCGGGAGGCCACGATCACGTCGCAGGCGAGGGCGATCTCGAGGCCCCCGGCCAGGGCGAAGCCCTCGACGGCGGCGATCAGCGGCTTGCGGGCCGATCGCTGGGCGATGCCGCCAAAGCCCCGGTCGCCGGCGATCGGGAACTCACCGCTGGCGAAGGCCTTCAGGTCCATCCCGGCGCTGAACCCCTTGCCGGTGCCGGTGATCACGCCAACCGAGAGGTCGGGGTCGGCGTCGAGCCGGTCGAGGGCGGCGCCCATGGCCTCGGCCGCCGCCTTGTTCATCGAGTTGCGGGCCTCGGGCCGGTTGATGGTGATCACGAGGACCGGACCTCGCGCCTCGGTCAGGACGACGGACTCTTCGGCCATGGAGCTCTCCTTTTCCGGACGGGCGTTCCCGGCGGCGGACGCCGGCGCCGTGCGAGGGGGGTCGGTCTCGCTAAGAAACCTACCCGGGCAACCTACTCGGCGGCGTCGAACCCGGGCATCTCGGCGGCCGGCGGTTCTTCCGCCACCATGGCCCGGGCGACACCGATCTGGCGGAGCCGGGGCACCCGCCGGCGCAACCGGGCCATGGCCGCCCCGGCCGCCAGTACCGGCAGGGTGAGGACCACCGCCGCCGTCCGCAGGCCGGCGGCCGATGCCATCGCCCCGTCGGCGAGGCTGGCCGGCGGCCGGGTACCGAGGAACCCCAGGCTCCACATGGCCATGACCCGGCCCCGCTGCTCCGGGGCGGCTTCCATCGTCAGCGCCGTGGTGGCGCCGGTGTTCGTCACCATGAACCCGAAGCCGCCGACCAGGAGCGCCACGAGCGCCACCGGCACGGTCGGGGCGACGGCGAAGCCCAGCATGCCGAGGCCCATGCACAGGCAGCCCGGCGCCAGGCGCCGCACCGGATTCCCCGGGCGGCCGGCGACCGCGGCGGCCAGCGCCGCCCCGAGGCCGAACGCCCCGACGAGGACGCCGGTGAGGGTGTCGGCCCGGCCGAACACCTCCGACGAGAACCCCGGCGTGAGCGTGTTGACCGGGTCCTGGGTGACCGAGATGGCCGCCACGACGACGAGCAGCGCCACGAGGGCGACGTCGTCGCGCACCATCCGCACGCTCTCCCGCCAGCGGGGCGGAGGCCCGGCCGACCGGGGCACCTGAGCCGGCCGCACGGCCAGCAACCCGGCGATCAAGGCCAGATACGACAACGAGTTGAGCCCGAAGGCGGCGGCGATCCCGAGGCGGGCCACCACCACCGCCCCGAGCACCGGCCCGACGGCCCGGGCCAGGTTGAACGTGACCGACGACAGGGCCAGGGCGGCGGCGAGGTGCTCGGTGTCGACGAGGTCGGGCACCATCGCCTGGATGGCCGGGATGGCCAGGGCGAAGGTGAGGCCGAGCAGGCCGGTCAGGACGATGACGACCGGCGCCGTGGCCAGTCCGGCGCCCTGCAGGGCGGCCAGCGCGGCCGTCACCACGATGGCGCCGACCTGGGTGAGGACGATCATGCGCCGCCGGTCGAAGCGGTCGGCGGCCGACCCGGCGAACGGCGCCAGCAGGAACACGCCGGCGAACTGGGCGAAGTTGACGACGCCGACGAAGAACGTCGATCCCGTCAGCCGGTAGATGAGGATGGCCTGGGCGATGTTCTGGAACCACGTCCCGCAGTTGGAGAGCAGGTTCCCGGCGAAGTAGGGCCAGAAGTTCCGGAGGGTGAGCACCCGCAGGGTGGAGGACCGGACCTCCCCGCCGGCCATGTCTCAGCCGGCCCCGTCAGCTGGCCACCGGCAGGCCGAGCACCCACCAGCCGGTGTCGGGGAAGCCGGACGCCTCCGCCACCCGGGCCGAGGCCGTGTTCCTCACCGCGTGGAGGTAGGTGGCCACCGCCCCCTCGTCAGCCACCCGCCGGGCGGCCTGGGCCACCAGCCGGCGGGCCAGCCCCCGGCCCCGGAGGTGCTCCTCGGTGGCCACCGACAGCTCCTGGCCGAACTCGTCGTGGCGCTTGCGGCCCACGCCGGCGCCGTAGCGGCCGTCCTCGTCGAGGTGGACGAGGACGTCGCCGTTGAACACGGACAGCCACGGCGGCACCCGCTCGTCGTCGGGCGGCAACCAGACCGTGTGGCCGCCACGTGGCGGAGCATCGGGCCCGGGGGACGGGGGGTGCCCCCCCGACAAGGGCGGCGTGAGCCGCCAACGAACGCCGCCCCCCGCCGGACCTGTGAGCTCGTGGCACCACCGGAAGACCCCCCGCCCGAACCGGGCATCGGGCCGGCCCACCAGCGCCGGCAGGGCCGCCCCGACCGCATCGAGGCTCTCCCCCGCCGCTCGCACCGCGTCTTCGATCTCGGGCGCCACCGACAGCACGGCGCCCTGCGGGGTGGCCACGCCGGCGACGGGATAGATCTTGCCGTCCCATCCCGGCTGCGTACGCCGGTCCGACCCGACGACGGTCAGCGTCCCCGGGCCGGCCGGCGGCCAGGCGCCGAGCCAGGAAGCCAGGTGCCGCTCGAGCCGGCCGGCGAGATCCAACCCCGCGCTCAGGGCTGGACGTCGAAGATCCGGTCGAGCCCGGTGATCTCCAGCACCTTGCGGGCGTGGGCGTTGACGTGGCGCACGACGACCTGGCGGTCGGCGTTCTCGCCCCGCAGCCGGGACTGGGCCCGCACCAGCACGCCGAGCCCCATCGAGTCGATGAAGCCCAGGCCGGCGAAGTCGAAGACGAGCCGGGCGGTCACGCCGGAGAGCGCCGGTTCCATCCGCTCCCAGAGGAACGGCGCGGTCAGCACGTCGAGCTCACCCCGCACGGCGACCACGACGTCGCCGCCGTCGACGGTCACCTCGACCTCGAAGTCGTCGGGCACGCTCAGCCGGAAGCTGGGAGGGATGTCCGCCACGGGCACATTCTTCCGGCTGCCGGGCCCCCGGGGCGAACTATCGTGGAGGGACGTTCTCCACCGCTGGGGAAATGGAGCGGGGGGAGAGATCGAGCGTTGGTAACGAACGAGCAGGTCGCCTTCCTGGTGGCGCTGGACGGGGCGGTCGTCGGCTGGGGGGCCGGCGCCGAGTCGCTGTTCGGCTACCACGCCGACGAGCTCGTCGGGCAGCCGGTGTCGGTCCTGGCCGCCCCCGAGGGCACGTCGGCCTTCCCCCGCATCCTCTCGGCGGTGGCCCGGGGGGAGGGTGTGGAGGCCAACGAGACCATGGTCGGCAAGGACGGCACCCGCTTCGAGGTCGCCCTGGCCGTCTCTCCCGCCCGCAACGGCGGCGGACGCATCACCGGCGCCCGGGCCGTCGTCCGCGACGTCACCGACGAGGCCGCCGAGGAGGGCCGGGGCCGTCTGGCCGCCCTGCTGGAGGCCATCAACGACGCCGTCTACGCCCTCGACGCCAAGGGCGTCATCCGCACCTGGAACCCCGGCGCCGAGCGGCTCTACGGCTACAAGCACCACGAGGCGGTGGGCCTGCCGGGCCTGTCGCTGGTGCCCGAGGCCCGCCACGACGACGCCCGGATGGCCATCGACTGCGTGCTGGCCGGGGAGCCCGTCCAGCTCTTCGAGATCGACGCCCGCCGCAAGGACGGGGTGCTCGTCCCCGCCCGGGTCGACCTGTGGCCGATCCGCAGCCGCAGCGGCGAGGTGGCCGGCGTGTCGGTCATCGCCAACGACCAGACCGAGCAGCGCCTGGCCGAGGCGGCGCTGGCCGAGAGCGTGGTGCGGCTGCGGGAGAGCGAGTCGCTGGCCCACGTCGGCGGCTGGGTGTGGGACATGGCCACCGGCGCCGTGCAGTGGTCCGAGGAGCTGCACCGGATCCACGGCCTCGACCCGGCGGGGTTCGCCGGCAGCCTCGACGCCCACCTGGGGCTGGTGCACCCCTACGACCGGGAGCCGGTGCGGGCGGCCATGCAGGCGGCCGTGGCCGGGCCCCACCCGTTCGAGTTGGAGTACCGCATCGTGCGGCCCAACGGCGAGGTCCGCTGGCTCTACGCCCGGGCCGAGGTGGCGCTGGCGCCGTCCGACTCGGTGGCGGTGGCCGGCCTGCGGGGCATCTGCCAGGACATCACCGAGCGGAAGCGGGCCCGCATCCCCGCCGAGGTCACCGCCGGGCTGCGGTGGATCGCCGACTGCGCCGAACGGCTGCGACGGGCCCCGCTGGCGCCGACCGAGGCCGCCGTCGCCGACGAGATCGCCGAGTTGGCCAAACGGCTGTTGGACGAACCGGGCAACGGTGAGAGACTCCGCCCGGTGAGCGGGACGTGATCACGCAAGGCAACGGCACGAGCCAGCCCGGGGCGGCGTCCGGTCTCGACGACCCCGTCGAGGGCGCCTTCACGGCCTTCCGGGTCGACCCGGAGCGGACGGCGCTGGTGCTGGTGGCCCGGTCCAACGCCGGGCCGATCACATTCGGGGCCACCGGGTTGGAGGGCTCGATCTCGGCCCACGTCGCCGGGGGGGAGGTGGGCACCGGCATCCCGCCATCGGCCCGGCTGGAGGTGCCGGTCGCCGAGCTCACCTGCGGGAACGGGCTCTACGACGCCGAGCTGCACCGCCGGGTCGACGCCCGCCTCCATCCCCGGGCGGTGGTCGAGCTGCGCGACGCCTCCCCCGTCGGCGCCACCGGGCGCTTCCACGTCGAGGGCATGCTGACGTTCCACGGCGTGACCCGGTCGGTGGCCGGCTCGGTGGCGGTGTCGTTCCCCGAGCCGGGTCGCATCGTGATCGACGGGGAGCAGATGCTCGACATGCGCCACTTCGAGATCACCCCGCCGGCGGTGGCGATGCTGCGGATCTATCCCGAGGTCCGGGTGCAGCTCCACGTCGAGGGCGACGTCGCCGAGTAGGGCGCCGGCCGAGGCATGATGGCCGCATGGGACTGATGGAGTTCGCCGCCGGCTGGGCGCTCGGCGCCAAGTCGGGCGAGACGCAGTTCGACGAGGTCGTGCGGACGGGCCAGGACGTGCTGCGGTCGCAGGAGGTGGCCGACCTCGTCCACGCCCTCCGATCCCACGTGGGCTACAGCCTCCAGGCCCTGGGCGGGCTGGTGCTGGGCGACGGGTCGGAGCCGAGCGGCGAGGACCTGCTCGACATCGTCCGCCACCTGGTCCAGCGCCGGGAGGGCGCCGGCGGCGGGGCCGGGGCGACGCCGCCGCTCCAGGTCGTGCGGGACATCTTCCGCGACAAGCGCGGCGCCGGCTGAGCTGGTCCGTCCCAAACCGGCGTTCGTTTACCGGAATACAGCGGAAAACGAACGCCAGAACGGACGGGTCGGCCCCTCAGCGAGCCGGGTAGTGACCGCTGCGGTCGAGCCCGCAGAAGATCGTGCGGGCCTGGCAAAGGTCGGCCTGGAGCCGGGCGGCGTAGACGGCGTCGTCGAGGTCGCCGGCGCGGGGCGTGGCCCGCCGCACCGTCCTCGCCACCGGGCGGACGGGCGACGCCGCCACGGCGGTCGCCAGCGCTACGGCGGCGGCGATGGAGGGGGTCGATGCCGCCGGCGCGGTCACGGCCGGCGGGGCG
>JAICYE010000033.1 GCA_025934385.1 Acidimicrobiia bacterium
CCGTCCCGCCCGGCCGCATACCGGAGGTGCAGCTCCATCACATCCTCGACCCAATCGCCGATCGCCGGTGCGTACCCCATGCCGGTGTCGGTACCCGCCGGCCGTAACCGGGGCGCGATCGCTCTGTAACAACCTCATGTCAGCGGCGAACGACCCCTACGACCGCGGCTGTTGGTCGGGGTGATAGGGCACGACCACGATCGGGCGGTGGGCGTGGTCGAGCAGGTGGTCGCTCAGGCCGTGGAAGAGCCGGTGGAGCAGCCCGGTGTTCCCCCGGTGGCCGATCACGATGAGGTCGGCGTCCTCGGAGCGGGCGGTGTCCAGCAGCGCCTGCACCGGGTCGAGCCGGGAGACGACGGTGCGGTGGGCGACGCCGGCCTCCACCAGCGGCTGGCACCACGAGTCCTCCAGCCGGTGGTCCTCGGTCGGGGTGGGGGAACCCGGCGGGGCGAAGCCGAGGCCGCGACCGGCACTCACGGCCGCCTGCCGCATCAGTTCCGGCGACGCGCCGAGCCCATGGACGACGACGACCTCGCCGCCCGAGTCCCGCACCGCCTCCGCCGCCCACCGGGCCGCCTCGCCGGCGGCCGCCGAACCGTCGATGCCCACGACGACCCGCTTCATGTTCATGACGCCGTTCCACTCCTTCTCGCCCACGCGCTGTGATCGCCGCGCCCCCTGCTCCGAGCATGCCCGTCCGGAGGAGGCTTCACACCGACGCGGCGTACTCCCCCGCCGTCGGTCGCAGCGTGACGCCGAGGCCCGGGCGGTCGGCCGCCGGCCTGAGCAGCCCGTCCTCGGGGACGAGGGCGCCGTCGAACAGCAGCGTCTCGAGCCGGAGATGGTCGTGGAACGCCTCGACGTGCACGGCGGTCGGAACGGCGCAGCAGAGATGGGCGTGCAGCGTCGGGCTGGTATGGGCCGACAGCGGCACGCCGAAGCCCTGGCACAGGGCGTCGGCGGCGAGGAAGCCGCTGACGCCGCCACAGCGGGTGGCGTCGGCCTGGAGCACGTCGACGGCGCCGGCGCCCAGCATCCGCCGGAAGTACCAGGGGTCGTGGCCGTACTCGCCGGCCGCCACGGCCATGCCGGCCGGCGCCCGGTCCCGCAGCAGCCGGAGCCCTTCGAGGTCGTCGGACGAGACCGGCTCCTCGAACCAGGCGACGTCGAAGGCGGCGAATTCCAAGGCGTGTGCCAGGGCCCGCGTCCGGTCGTAGGCGCCGTTGGCGTCGACGAACAGGGCGACGTCGGGGCCGATCGCCTTGCGGGCGGTGGCGACGCGGTCGAGGTCGTCGCCGGGGTTCCGGCCGACCTTCATCTTCACCATGCGGTAGCCCTGCGCCGCCCAGCCGCCGAGCTGCTCGCTCAGCTGCTCCGGCGTGTAGCTGCAGAAGCCGCCGCTGCCGTAGGCCGGCACGGCCGGGCGGACGCGGCCGAGCAGGTCGGCCAGCGGCAGGCCGAGGAGGCGGGCCTTCAGGTCCCACAGGGCGGTGTCGGTGGCTGAGATGGCCGTCGAGGCGACGCCGGCCCGGCCGATGTTGCGGACCTCGCGCACCATGGCGGCGTACGCCGCCGGCACGTCGGCCGCCGTTCGGTGCCCGCCGGCCAGCACGGCCGGGAACAGGACGCCTTCGGCGATGCCCGTGGCGGCCGCCGACCCGTAGGCGTACCCGAGCCCGGTCTCCCCGCCGGCCGAGGCGGTGACGACGACGACGGTGGTGGCGTCCCAGGCGATCGTGCCGTCGGACTCCGGCCCGTCGGTCGGGACGGTGTAGGCGGCGGCCGACAGCCCGTCGAGCGCCGGCAGCGTCATCCCTTTCCTTTCTCGGTGCGCCGGGCCCGTCGGTTCAGGTAGTCGGCCACCAGCGTGGGCCGGTGGATCGTCCACCACACCAGAGGGTTCGAGGCCCGGGCCTGGTCGTCGAACGCACCGTGGGCCCCGTGATCGCCGCCCACCGGCCGCCACAGGTTGGCCGGCCGGTCGCGGTCGGCCGGTTCGTCGGTCTGCTGCGACTGCACGCCGCTGCGGCCGAGGCGCCGGTCGAGGTAGCCGGGGGCGATGCGGTTGCCGAGGATGGCCAGGATCGTCCGCTCGGTCAGCCACATCTCCCGCCGGGGATGCTCGGCCATGCGGACCACCGCCTTGGCGATCAGCTCGGGCTGGAAGATCGGCGGGACGGGCTGGGGCCGCCGGGGCAGGCGGGACAGCACCCAGTCGAACTGCGGCGTGTTCACCGCCGGCAGCTGCACCATGCCGATGCGGACGTTCGACTTGCGGTACAGCAGCTCGCAGCGGACCGACTCGGTGAAGCCCTGGATGGCGTGCTTGGCGCCGCAGTAGGCCGACTGGGCCGGGATCCCCCGGTAGGCCAGCGCCGAGCCGATCTGGACGATCACACCGCGGTCCCGGGGCAGCATCCGGGCCAGCGCCGCCCGGGTGCCGTTGACGTAGCCGTGGTAGGACACGGCCGTCACCCGTTCGAACTCCTCCGGCTCGATGTCGGTGAAGAGGGCGAAGACCGACACCATGGCGTCGTTGACCCACACGCCGATCGGGCCGAGGGCCGCCTCGATCTCGCCGGCGGCCCGCTCGACGGCGGCGTGGTCGGCGACATCGGCGGGGACCGCATGGGCCCGTCCGCCGGCCGCCTCGATCTCCTTGGCCGCGGCGGCCAGGCCGTCCTCTCCCCGGGCGATCAACCCGACGTCGTAGCCCCGCTCGCCGAACGCCCGGGCCACGGCCCGCCCGACCCCGGCGGCGGCGCCGGTCACCACCACCACTCCCCGGCTTCCCTGTCCCCGCCTTGCCACCCCGTGCTCCCTTCGCCTCGCTGTCGCCAAGGCAGATACCCCGAGCCGGGCCCGATGACGCAGCGCCACCGGGCATACTGCGCCTGAGCCCCCCTCGGGGCAACGATGAGACCATGACTTCCGGCGACCACGGCAAGGCGATCGAGGAACGGCGCCTGCGGCGCCTCGAGGAGGAGCTGCGCGACGAGCGAGTGCGGCTCCCGCTCGAGGGTTCGGGCGGCCGGCGGCTGCTGGCCGAGCTGGCCTACGCCCGCCGTCCCCTCCACCACGAGAACTACATCCCCGGCTACGGCGCCCTCGTCTTCGACGGCGTACCCGACTGGGACGCCTGCCCCCAGGTTCCGCTGCTCGTGCCGGCGCCCGACGTGCCGGCCGAGGTCCTGCGGCGCTACGCCGACGGCCGTTCCTCGTTCGTGGTCGTGACGCCCGACGGCATCACCGGGCTGGCGACGTTCGAGCACAGCGTCGAGGACGAAGGGGCCGCCGTCCGCATGCAGCGCAGCGGCGCCGTGGTCGTGCAGCGCACCCGGCGGGGAGCGGTCCGGATCTGCGCCGACCACGGCGTCGTCCTGTGGAACGGATCGCGCTGGATGTTCAAGCCCCGGGCCGAGGACTACGTGCGGGCCTTGCGACGGTTGGCGCCCCATGCCGACTCCGCCGTCCTCACCGGGCTGCTGGAGTTGGCCGTCCACTCGCTGGCGTCGGCCCGGGTCGGCGCGACGTTCGTGTGGAATGTGGACGGGCGGCCGCCGAACGATCCCCGCGGCGGCCTCGTCGAGCTCGGCCGGGCGATCACCGGGCCACCGCTGTCCGTCGCCCGCCGGGGCCATTTCCCGGCGTTGCTGTCGGTGGAGTCCCAGATCGACCTGGCCACGGTGGTGGCCGCCGACGGGTTGGTCGGGCCGATCGGCGTCCGGCTCGACCACTCCCCCGCCGCCGGCCTGGTGGTGCCGCCGACCGGAGGGGCGCGGCACACCTCGGCCCGCCGTTTCACCTTCGACGTCCGGGAGGTGCTGGCGGTGGTCGTGTCGGAATCGGGGCGGGTGACGGTGTTCTCCGGCGGGGCGGTGGCCGCCGAGATCAGCCCCGACCAGCCCGACGGCGGCTCGGGTGGGGAATCCGGTGAGGAGCTGTCGACGGCCGACAGCGAGACGATGACGTGCGGCCATTGCGAACAGCCGCTCCTGGTCCTGGCCGCCGCCGCCGGGCCGCGACCCGACGCCTCGGCCGGGGCCTGTCCGGTGTGCGGCAAGCCCATCGCCCTCCCCGACGGTCGGATCATCCTCGGCGTGCCGGTGTTGCCGGGCTGAACTTCCTCACAGGGTCGGCCGCCTAGAATGGCGCCCAACGCGGGACAAAACCGTCACGTCATACCAAACACCGCGTTGACACAAGGAGCTGAGGGATGTTGAAGCGCTTGGCCATCATGTTCGCCGCTACCGCCGCCGTCGCCGTTCCCGCCTCGGGCGCGTTCGCCTCGACCCCGCCGAAGACCCACGGGACTCTGCCGCCGCAGGCCTGCTTCGCCGTCTTCCCCGCACCGGTTCAGCCGGTACTGTGCGGGCAGGGCCACGGCAACAAGCCCTGATCCCGCAAAGCTTTCGCTCACCCGTGTTGTAGGGCTGGCCCGGCGCCGTCGCGCTCTCGGCGCCGGGCCAGCTGCGCACCCTCCGACCCGATGCGATCAGGAGGGGATGCCGGGCAGCGACGGCGCCTTTGGTGTTCCGGGAAGTGTGGGGGCCTTTGGTGTTCCGGGAAGTGTGGGGGCCTTCGGCGTGCCCGGAAGCGATGGCGCGCTCGGCGCGGTCGGGGGCGCGGGCAGCGACGGCGGGCTCGGCGGGGTGGGCGCCGCCGGGGCGTTGCTGACGCCGGCCCAGGCGGCCGTTCCGCTCAGGCCGAGGGCAAGGGCGGGCACAACGATGAGGAGCTTCTTCGATCGAGCGACGTTGGAGAGCTGCATGGGTGTGGCCTCCTCGTACGACATGCGACGGAGGCCGCCGTTCCGGCAGTGAGGCTGATGACGCCTCTGGCAGAGCAAGACGACGGCCCCGCCGCGGGATACGTCCCATTTTTCCACCCCGCGGTGGCCGATCGGACAACGCGACGGCCCTTCGTTGCACAACTGTTACGGCGTACACCGCTGGTGTGCAGCAACCCGTTGAACGCTCCATGACCGCCGACGCGGGGAGGGTTCGGGCCGGGTCCGTCGAATAGGTCGTTCAGGTTCCGTTCACCGAACCGATCGACCGCCGGATCCGTTCACCCTCCGTTCACCTTCCGGCCCGACCCGCTGGGGAGCACGAATGACCGATCACGCCATGGGCTCGCTGGCGCTGGCCCTGATGGTGCTGGTTCTTGGGGCCGCGGTCATGGGCCGGCTCTTCGTCCGGCTGCGGCAGCCCAAGGTCGTCGGCGAGCTCGTGGCCGGCATCATCCTGGGCCCGTCACTCCTCGGTCACTTCGCCCCCGGGCTGGCCGCCTCCATCTTCGCCAAGGGCGGCCCGGCCAACCCGACCGGGGCGGTCGTGAGCTTCCTCTACCAGCTCGGCCTGCTGATGCTGATGTTCCTGTCCGGGTCGGCCGTCCGCCACGTGCTCGGCAAGGAGAACCGCAAGGCGACGTTCCTGATCCTCGGGATCGGCGCCTCGATCCCCTTCGGCATCGTGCTGATCCTGTCGCCCGTCCTCCCCCTGCACGACATCGCCGGCACCGCCGGGAACAACACGTCGGTGCTCCTGATCGCGGCCATCGGCGCGGCGGTGTGCTCGATCCCCTTCATCAGCAAGATCTTCTACGACCTCGGGATCATGCACACCCGCTTCGCCAGTCTCCTGCTCGGCGCCGCCGTCCTGGAGGACATCGCCCTCTGGGGCGTGATCGCCATCGCCACCACGATCGCCGCCGCCACCACCGCCGGCCACGCCCACCTGGGCACCACCATCACCGAGCACATCGCCCAGAACGTGGCCTACTTCGTACTGGCCATGACCGTGATGCCCATCCTGCTGCGGTGGCTGGGTGACGCCCGCTGGAACACCGTCGCCCACACCATGCCGGTCGTGTGGATGATGGCCATCCTGTTCGGCTACGTCACCATCGCCGCCCACTTCGAGGTCACCATCGCCTGGGCCGCCTTCCTGGCCGGCTTCGGGATCGTCGGCGGTATGAAGGGCACCGAGCGGCAGCGCTACCAGAGCGCCATCAACGCCATCAACGACGTGTCGCTGGCGGTGTTCATCCCGCTGTACTTCGCCATCGTCGGCTACAAGCTCGACTTCACCAAGACGTTCAGCCCGGCGCTGCTGATCGGGTTCCTCGTCGGCTCCTCGATCCTGCGGATCGGCGCCGTGGGCCTCGCCTCCCGCCTCGCCGGCTTCCGGGGGCGCCCATTGGTCAACCTGGCCCTCACCGCCAACGCCCGCGGCGGGCCCGGCATCGTCCTGGCCAGCATCGCCTACGACGCCCACATCATCAACGCCGCCTTCTTCACCACGCTGGTCGTCACCGCCGTGGTGACGTCCCAGGTCTGTGGCTTCTGGCTCGACCACGTCCTGCGCCGGGGCTGGTCGCTGCTCGGCACAGCCGATGACGAGGACCCCGGCTACGAGAATTCCGAAGCCAGGATCGGCTGGCCCTCGGGTGCCGGAGCGGAGCCGGCGGCGTCCTCCCCGCGCAACGTGTAGATCTGGTAACCGATCCCGGCCACCAGCATCGCCAGCAGCACCGTCGAGGTGACGGTCGTACCGACGCCGAGCCCGCCCTGCACCCGGGGCTTCTCCACGGCGTTCTCCGCCACCGCCCCGAGCGGCCGGGTGAGGACGTAGGCGATCCAGAACAGCACCGTCGTGCTGATCGCCGTGCGGTGGTGGGCGAGCAGGATGACGAGCATCGCTGCCACCAGCACCGCGGAGCTGGCCCGGAAACCGAGTCCGAGGCTGTTGGACATGAAGTCGCCGCTGGAAGTCCCCAGCGTGTTGGAGATCAACGTCGCCACCCAGTAGAGGACCTCGCCCTTGAACGTCTCGATCTTCTCGACGTTCATGTTCTGCCCGGTGAGCTTCCAGACCACGAGCGCCACGACCAGGCAGGTGGTCAGAACGGTGAAACCACCGGTGTAGCCGAGGCCCACGGTGCGGTTCATGAAGTCCGACACCGACGTGCCGAGAATGCTGGTGGCCAGGATCACCGACCAGAACACCGCCGGGCGGAACCGGTCGGCCCGCAACTGGAGGACCAGCGTGACGGCGAACATGACCAGGAAGATGCCGGCGCTCGTGGCATAGCCGAGCTTGAGCGGCGTGATGGCGACGTAGTTCGACACCGACTCGCCCAGCGTGGTGGCCACGATCTTGATGGCCCAGAACAGGGCCGTGACCATTGGCAGCTTGTTGACGTAGGAGTGGGCGGGTCTCGTGTTCACTTCGGCCACAGTAGGCATATACGACACATTGCCCACAAGCGCCGCAGATCAGTGCGCCTTCAGCAGCGATCAGCGCACATTCAGGCTCTCGGCCTCACGCGGCGGCGGCGGTGGGAAGCCCGAGGCTGGCCCAGATCTCGCGCGTCGCGGTCGAGCGGTTGAGCGTGTAGAAGTGCAGTCCCGGAGCCCCGGCCGCCAGCAGGTCGCCGCACAGCTCGGTGGCGGCGGCCACGCCGATGCGCCGCACCTCGGCGGGATCGCCGGCGGCGGCGTGGAGCCGGGCCCGCAGCCCGGCGGGGACCTCGGCCCCGGACAGGGCGGCGACCCGTTCGATCTGGGCCACGTTGGTGACCGGCATGATTCCGGGAATGACGGGCTTGTCCACGCCGAGGACCGCCAGGTCGTCGACGAGCCGGAGATAATCGGTGCCGCGGAAGAAGAACTGCGTCACGGCGAAGTCGGCCCGCCTTAGCTTGGCGGCCAGGTGGCGGCGGTCGGTGGCGCGGTCGGGTGCCTGCGGATGACCCTCGGGATGGGCGGCCACGCCGACGGAGAACGGCCCGAGCTCCCGGGCCAGCTCGACGAGCTCGATGGCGTGGCGCAGTTCGCCGTCGGGGAGTGAGGAGCCGGCCGGCGGGTCACCCCGCAGGGCCAGCACGTTCTCGACGCCGTCACGGCGGTACCGCTGCAGGATGTCGACGAGCTCCGCCCGCCGGTGGCCCACGCAGGTGAGGTGGGCCATGGGCGTCATCGAACCCCGGCGGAGGATGTCGACCACGAGGCGCTGCGTCCGGTCCCTCGTCGAGCCGCCGGCGCCGTAGGTGATCGACACGAACGACGGCCGGAGCGGCGCCAGTTCGCCGAGCGTCCGGGCGAGCTGGGCCTCGGCGGCGTCGTCCCGGGGCGGGAAGAACTCGAACGAGTACGTCGTGCCGGCGGCCAGCAGCCCGGCCACGGTCGTGGGGCGCGGAGCGGTGAGGGGAGACATCGCCCGAGGCTACGGGCGCAGCCATGAAACTCTTCTGAGCGATTCAGCCCGGGCCACCGGTGTCGCCGCCCATCTTGACCGGGGCGCCGACGGCGCGCTCATGCCCGGGTCAGTCGCTGGCGGGTTTCGATCCGCCTCGAGGGTGCGGGCAGGCTCTAGAGTGCCGCCATCTTGACGACCCTGGCACGACGTGGTCGAGAGAGCTGACGTTCAGGTGTCGGGCTCCCCCGCCACCGACCCCGGCGCTCGCCTGCTTCGTTCGGCGGCAGCCGAGTTCCGCTCCGACGAGGTGCTCGGCTGCATCGGCGCCGGGGCGGCGGCCGCCTTGTTGATCGTCGCCGGCGGGCTCGTCGCGGGGCCGCAGGCAGCGCCCCACGGCCGGTCCGTGACCGTGCTCGGATACGCCGCCGGCTGCGGAGGCGTCGTGGTCCTCGTGGCGGCCTGGCTCTGGCTCGGCCGGATCCTGGCCCGCTCCCCCGCCGGCCGCCCCGTGGTCGTCATCGGCGCGCTGGCCGCCTGGGGCCTCCCACTGCTGTGCGGGCCGGCCCTCTTCAGCCGCGACATCTTCAGCTACGCCGCCCAGGGTCGGCAGATCGCCGTCGGAATCAATCCCTACCACCACGGCCCCGCCGTCCTCGGGGCCGGTCCGTGGCTCCGCTTCGTCTCCCCGACCTGGTCGGGCGCCCGCAGCCCGTACGGGCCGTTCTTCCTCGGCATCGACGGCCTGATCGTCCGCCACGTCGGCGGTCACGCCATGGTGGCCGTCGCGCTGCTGCGGCTGGCGTCGTGCGCCGGCGTCGTGCTGCTGGCGGCAGCGCTGTACCGATTGGCGTCGTCGTGCGGTACCGAAACGGCAACGGCGCTGTGGCTCGGGGTGCTGAACCCGTTGATGCTCCTCCACGTCGTGAGCGGCGGCCACAACGAGGGGCTGATGCTCGGGCTCATGGTCGCGGGGCTGGTCTGCGCCCGGGAACGGCGCTTCGCCGCCGGGCTGGTGCTCTGTCTGCTGGCCGCCACCGTGAAGCTTCCGGCGGCCTTGGCGGCCGTGTACGTCGCCGCCGGATGGATCGACTCGACCGCCGACGGCACCGCCCGACTTCGGGCGGCGGTGCGGATGGGCGCCACGGCGCTGGCCGCCGTCCTCACGGTGACGACCGCCGCCGGCCTCGGCTGGGGCTGGCTGGCCACCGTGACGACGCCGACCCGTATCCGCACGGCGCTGTCGCCGACGACGGAACTGGGGCTGGTCGCCGGGCGGGCGGTGCGGAGCCTCGACGTACCCCTGACGGCGGGATCGGTGCTGGCGGCCGTCCGGTTGGCGGGACTGGTCCTCGCCGTGGCCGTCGGCGTCCTGCTCTTCGCCGGGCGGCGCCGGCAACCGGCGGCGACGGGCATCGGCCTGACGCTGCTGGCGGTGGTGGCGCTCGGGCCGGCCGTGCAGCCCTGGTATCTGTTGTGGGGGCTTGTTCCGCTCGCCGCTGCCTGCCCGGGGCGCCTCCGGCCGGCGCTGGTCTGGGTCTCGGTCGGGTTGTGTCCCCTGGTCTTCCCCAACGGGAGCGTCGTTCCCGACATCGTCGCCGTCGGCTTCCTCGGCATCACGGCGGTGGTGATGGCGAGAAGCGTCCGGCCCCGCGTCCGGCCCGACGTCCGTTCCGCTCCGGTCTGAGTCGTGCGCCGTTCTCTGCGGCCGTCGGTTCTCGGTGCCGCCTTGGCCATCGGCATCGCCGCCGGAGCCGGCGTCTGCGGACCGGCGCTGACCGCGGCCGGTGCGGCGCCGCGCCCGCCCGTCGTGTTCGTGGTCGTCCCCGACCTGCACTGGTCGACGGCGCCCCGGGCGCTCGACGCATGGGGGAAGGCCAGCCTGGCGCTCAGGACCGCCGACCGGCAGCGCCGTGTCGACGTTTACCTCACCATCGGCAAAGGCCGTCGCACCGGCGGGCTGAGCTCCGTTTCGGACACCGGACCGCTCGACCGGAGCGGCAACGGCGTCACACTGCGGCAATGGCCGGCGCTCGTCCGCCACGACCGGCGGCTGCGCTTCGGCGGGCAGCGGGGGGGGGGGGGCCAGCAGCTCGCCGATCACGGCGTTCCCTACGTTGTGGTGGGAGGGCGCTCCCCCGATGGCACCGCCGCCGCCCTCGGCGCCGACCACGCCGGACGGGTGCCGCGCTTCAGCGTCGGCGGCGCGGCCGCGGCCCGTGACGCGCTCCGGGATGCCGCACTCGTCATGGTGGAAACCGATACGGCCGAACTCGACCCGCTGCTGCAGGCCACGAACGGCGCCTGCCGGTTGGTAACCACCGGATCGCTGCCCGACGACGAGCGCCACCTCGGCGCCATCGCCGTCTCCCCCGAATGCCGCCTCGGCCGGCGCGGCCTCATGTCGCCCTCCACCCGCCAGGCCGGCTTCGTCACGCTCCCCGACCTGACGCCGACGCTGCTGTCGCTGCTCGGCCTCCCGCCGCCCGACATCTTCGAAGGCGGTGCAATCCGGGCCGGGCCAGCGCTCTCCCGAGCCGACCTGATCGAGGAGGACCGGCGGGCCGCCGTCACTCAGGACGCCGGCCC
>JAICYE010000041.1 GCA_025934385.1 Acidimicrobiia bacterium
CGCTGGCTGGGCCCTGGCCGGGCGGGAACCGGCCGCCATCAACCGCCGGCCGCTGGAGTAGCGGCCGGCGGGCCCGCCGGGCCTAGCCTCCGGGTATGGGCGTCTACGGCGAACACGTGCTGCCCCGGATCATCAACGTGTGCTGCGGCCTCAAACCGCTGCGGCCGCTGCGGGAACGGGTGTGTGAGGGGCTCCGGGGCCGGGTCGTGGAGGTCGGCTTCGGCTCGGGGCTCAACGTGCCGTACTACCCGGCGACGATCACCGGCCTGGCGGCCGTCGAACCGTCCGACACCGGCTGGGAGCTGGCCGGGAAACGGCGGGCGGCCACCAGCTTGGCGATCGAGCGGACCGGCCTCGACGGGCAGTCACTGCCGCTGGCCGACGGCAGCTGCGACGCCGCCCTGTCGACGTTCACGCTGTGCACCATTCCCGACGTCCACGCCGCCCTGGAGGAGCTCCGCCGCGTGCTCAAACCGGGCGCGGCGCTCCACTTCCTGGAGCACGGCCTGGCCCCCGACGAGCCTGTCCGCCGCTGGCAGCACCGCCTCGACCCGATCCAGCAGCGGTTGTTCGGGGGCTGCCATCTGACCCGGCCGATCGCCGACCTCCTGACCGAAGCCGGGTTCACCATCAGCCACATCGATGTCTTCTACGAGAAGACCGCCCCGAAGTTCGTGGCCGCCTACTCTCTCGGCCGCGCCGTCTCGCCCTGAACCACTGAAGCAGAGGCGCGCCGCTCGTGCCGATCGCCCGGGTCAACGACATACACCTCTACGACGAGGTGCACGGCGAGGGGCCGCCACTACTGCTGGTCCCAGGCCTCGGCGGCGACGTGCGGATGTTCCGGTCGATCGTCGACGGCCTCGCCGGCCGCTGTCGGGTCGTGGCCTTCGACCCGCGGGGGGCGGGCCGCAGCGACAAGCCCGACGCTCCCTATTCGATCGAACTCATGGCCGACGACGCCACCGGGCTGTTGGGCGCCCTCGACCTGCCGTCGGCTCACGTGCTCGGGCTGTCCATGGGCGGCCGCGTATCCGGGGTTCCGAACTGGTGACGGTCGACGGAGGCCACTTCGCCTTCCTCACCCGCCGTCGGGCCCGCCTCGTCGACGCCGTGACGGCCTTCGTCAGATGATCTTGCCGGGGTTCAGGATTCCGGCCGGGTCCAGGGCCCGCTTGACGGCGGCGTAGAGGGCCAGGACGTCGGGCCCGACCTGATCGGCGAGACCGGCCCGCTTGAGGAGGCCGATGCCGTGTTCGCCGCTCACCGTGCCGCCCAGGGCGATGGCGGCGGCGATGATGTCGTCGAAGGCGCGTTGGGCCCGGCAACGGGCGTCGTCGTCGCCGGCCGGAACCACGAAGAGCGGATGCAGGTTGCCGTCCCCGGCGTGGGCGATGTTGGCGATCGTCACGCCATGGCGGGCTCCGGCGGCTTCGATGGCCTCGAGCATCGCCGTCACCCGCGTCCGGGGCACGCAGACGTCCTCGGTGAGCAACGGGCCGAGCCGTTCCAGGGCCGGGTAGGCCAGGCGGCGGGCGGCGAAGAGGGCCTCGGCCGTCTCCTCGTCATCCGAACGGAGGGCTCCGGACGCCCCGGCGGCCTCGAAGCAGCGCAGAACGGTGGCCGCCTCGGCCTCGCCGGCCGGGCCGGGAGCGTCGACCCGGGCCAGGAGGAGGACGGCGGCGTCGAGGTCGAGCTCCATCCGCTTCCACTCCTCGACGGCCCGCAGGCAGTAGCGATCGAGGAGTTCGAGGGCGACGGGGATGACGCCCGAGGCCGTCACGGCGGCGACGGCGTCGCCGGCGGCGGCGAGGGTGTCGAAGAAGCCGACCACGGTGGTCGGCGGCCCGGGGGGCAGCGGCCGGAGGCGGACGGTCACCTCGGTCACCACCCCGAGCGTCCCCTCCGAGCCGACCATGAGGCCCCGCAGGTCGTAGCCGGCGGAGTTCTTGGTGGTGGGCGAGCCCAGCCGGACGACGGCCCCGGAGGCCAGCACCACCTCCAGCGCCAGCACGTAGTCCCGGGTCACGCCGTATTTGAGGCAGCACAGGCCCCCGGCGTTGGTGGCCACGTTCCCGCCGATGGTCGAGATCTGGTAGCTGGCCGGGTCGGGCGGGTACCACAGCCCTTCCCCGGCCACGGCCCGGCGGAGGTCGTCGTTGATGACGCCCGGTTCGACGACGGCGACCTGGTTGGCCGGGTCGATCGATCTGATGCCGGTCATGAGCTCGGTGGAGAGCAGGACGCAGCCGTCGACGGCGTTGGCGCCGCCCGACAGGCCGGTCCCCGCTCCCCGGGTGACGAGCGGCGTGCCGGTGGCGGCGCAGGCCGACACCACCTCGACCACCTCGGCGGTCGTCCGGGGCCGGACCACGGCGGCCGGCTTCCCGAACGGCGCCCACTCCGCCTCGTCGTGGA
Organism: Acidimicrobiia bacterium; assembly: GCA_025934385.1. The sequence goes on from JAICYE010000041.1 coordinate 2,419, forward strand.
CGAAGCGGACCATGATGTCGGGATCGGTGACGACCGCGCCGGCGGGGAGCCCGCCCGCCAGCCGCCCGAGGACGGCGCCGGCCTCAGCCATGGGCGACGGGCAGGGCGTCGAGCAGGCCGAGCACGGCGGCGGTGAGCGGCGTGGGCACTCCGTGGTGCCGGCCGAGCGCCACCACCGGCCCGAGCAGGCCGTCGTGTTCCAGCGGCCGGCCGGCGGCCCGGTCCTGGAGCATCGAAGACGGAGTCGCACCGGGCAGGCCGAGCAGCCAGGCGAGGGCCACCCGGGCGTGGTCGGGCGAGAGCGCCGTACCCTCGGCCCGGGCGACCTCGACGGCCTCGAGGGCCAGCTGCAGCCCGAGCTCCGCCATCGCCGGTTCGTGGAGCACCTCGATCGGGCGCCCGGTGAGAGCCGTGAGCGGGTTGGCGATCACGTTGTAGAGCAGCTTCTCCCAGGCGGCGGTGGCGAAGTCCGCCGACGCCTCGACGTCGAGGCCGCTCCCGGCGAACAGCGACGCGGCGGCCCGGCCCGCTTCGTCGTCGGGCACCACCAGCCCCCGTCCCGTCCGCCGGACCCGTACCCGGCCCGGCCCGGTGCGTTCGGCGTTGGGGTAGACCAGCGTCGGGACCACGGCGGCAGGCGTCAACGGTGCGATCCGGGCCCGGTGATCGACGCCGTTCTGGGCGGCGAGGACGGCACTGCCGGCCGGCAGCGCACCCAGCCAGTCGGCGGCCTCGGCCGTCTGGTGGATCTTGGTGGCCAGCACCGCATGGCGCAGCGGCGGAAGGTCGGCCGGCTCCGCCGCCCAGGCGACCTTGTGCTCGACGGTGCCGCCGTCGATCGTGATCACCACCCGGTCCAGCGGGGTGCGACCGCAGATCACGATGTCCCATCCGGCTTCGGCCAGGTGACCGGCCAGCATCAGGCCGACCGAGCCGGCCCCGACGACGGCGATCGGACCGGCGTCGGGGTGACGGTGGGAACTCACGCACCCACTCTGCCGCATCGACGCCGCGCCCGGCCGCTCGGACAGGGCCTCACGGCCAGCCGATCGCCTCCGACCACCGCACCCGCCGGCCCCGCTGCAGCACGAGGCGGGCGTAGATGTGGCCCGAGGCCCGGGCCAGGCCGACGACCGCCAGCGTCATCAGCGAGACCGCCACGGCGATCTCCAGGACGGTGGCCTTGCCGGCGGCGATGCGGGCGGGCATGAGCAGCGGCGCGAAGGGCGGCAGCAGCGAGAGCACCCGGGCCGCCGGCTTGCCCGGTTGCGACACGAGGCCGAACATCATGAGGTAACCCATGATGAGGATCACGTTGACGGGGATGGCCGCGCCCTGGGCGTCCTCCTGTCGACTCACCATCGCCCCGGCCAGGGCGAAAAGCGAGCCGTAGAGGGCGAAGCCGCCCACGAACCAGACCGCCTCCCACGGCAGCGCCGCCCACACCCCGGACGGCACATGGACGCCCGAGATGCCGAGCGAGACCGCCGCCGCCGCCAGCACGAAGGCGAACTGGAGCATCGCCACCGCCCCGATGCCCGCCACCTTCCCGGCCAGCAGATGGCTGGCCCGCACCCGGGCCAGGAGCACCTCGACGACCGCCGAGGACTTCTCCTCGACGACGCCCACCAGGATGAGCCCCCCGTAGAGCTGGATGGCGATATAGAGGACGATGGCGCCCACGATCCCCACCAGTGCGGCCACTGCATCGTCGTTCTTGTGGCCGCCGGTCTTGTTGCCGCCGGTCGTCACCGTCGTGGCGCCGAGGCGGGCCGACGTCAGCGTGGCCTCGACCTGGGGTGCCGACAGGCCGGCCCCGGCCAGGGCGGCCCGGACGGTGCCGACGGCCCACGTCTCCTGGAGCAGGGCCTGCAGCGCAGGATCCACCTTGTCGGGGTACAGCACCGTGGCCTTCCCGGCGTCGACCACCGCCTTCACGTCGCCGGCGACGAGTGCTTTGCGGGCGGCGTCGGCGTCGGCGAAGGGCACCGTGTGGATCGCCAGCGCCTTCGACGAGGCGGCGGCCAGCCCGGCGTCAAAGCCGGCCGGGACGGTCCCGACCACGCCGACCTTGTCTGTGGTCCCGCCGCCACCCGCCGTCTGCCGGTGGACGACGCCGGCCACGAGCACCGCGGCGACGATGAGGCCGGTGGACAGGTAGAACGCCCTGCCCCGCAGCCGGTGGCGGATCTCCCGCCACGCCACCAGGCGGATCGTCGCCCAGGCGTTCATCGGCTGGCCGGCTCGTCCCCGCCGGAGGACGCCGGCCGGCGTCCGACGCTGTCGAGGAAGACCTCGGACAGGTCGGGAGGAGCGAAGCTGAAGGCGCGCACGTCGCCGGCGTGGCCGGCGTCCGACAGCAGCGCGGCCGGGTCGACATCGGGCGTGGTTCGGACCCGGATACGCCGCTCGGAGCGGGACACGACCGACGTGTCGGGAAGCCCGGGTGTCCAGGACGCCGGCCCGGCGAACTCCACGTCGGCGTAGCGATGGCCGGCCGCGGCCCGGATCTCGTCCACCCGGCCGTGGAGGACCACCCGTCCGGCGTCGACGATCACCACCGACGAGCACACGTCGGCCACCAGGTCGAGCTGGTGGCTGCTGAGCAGCAGGGCGGCGCTTTCCGCCACCCGCTCCCGGAGGATGCCGGAGAGCGTGTCGACCGCCACCGGGTCGAGGCCGGAGAACGGTTCGTCGAGCACCAGGAGCTCGGGGTCGGAGAGCAGGGCCAGGGCCAGTTGCACCCGCTGCTGGTTGCCACTCGACAGGTCCTGGACGTTGCTGGTGGCCCGGTCGGCGAGGCCGAGCCGTTCGAGCCATCCGTCGGCCGCCCGGCCGGCCTCGGCGGCCGGCTGGCCCGACAGCCGCCCGTAGTACACGAGGTGCTCCCGGACCCGCATGCGGGGGTACATGCCGCGCTCGGCCGGCATGTACCCGAACCGAGACCGGATGCCGTCGTCGACCGGCCGGCCGTTCCACGTCACCGTTCCGGCGTCGAGGTCGACGAGCCGCATGATGGCCCGCATCGTCGTGGTCTTCCCGGCGCCGTTGGGCCCGAGGAAGCCCACGATCTCGCCCGGTGCCACCGTCAGGTCGACCCCGTCGAGGGCCGTGACCTCGGCGTAGCGCTTCCGGAGCCCGGTGGCGACCAGCACGGCGGCGGACCCTACCGCACGGCCCCGAGCGCGCCGTCGTCAGGCCCGGCGGCGGATTTGAGCACCCTTCGGGGAAGGTCTACCCGTTCGTCCCTGGTTGACCTCTCGGCGGCCGTGGTTCGATCCCACCGTGGGACGGAACCGCCGGCGCCGGCTGGGCGTCGCCCTCGGTCTGTTGCTGGCCGGCACCCCCCGGCTCGTCGCCGCCGCCCCGGCGAGACCGGCCCCGGCCGGCTTCGAGTTCGGCCTGCTCGGAAACCAGCGGCGCAACGACGCCGAGCGCGCCCGGTTCCCCCAGCTGGTGGCGGCCATGAACGACGCCGATCTGGCCTTCAGCGTCGACGACGGCGGCATCGGCGCCGCGCCCGGCGACTGCAGCGACGACGCCGCCCTCGGTGCCCGGGATCTCCTCGACCGCTTCCGGGCGCCGCTGGTCTACACCCCCGGCCAGGCCGACTGGCTCGACTGCCGGGCCGGCGATGGGCCGGCGGCCCGGCTCGGCGCCCTGCGGCGGATCTTCTTCGCCGCCGATCGTTCGGCCGGCCGCAACCCCATGGACGTGGAGCGCCAACGCCCCTACTTCCCGGAGAACGCCCGCTGGAACGAGGGGCCGGTGACCTTCGCCACGATCCACGTGATCGGCGAGTCGGACGGGCTCGGACGGGGACGCGACGGCGACAGCGAGGTCGCCGCCCGCCACACCGCCGCCACCGCCTGGTTGAACGGCACGTTCGACGAGGCGGAACGGCGCAGCAGCGCCGGCGTCGTGCTGGTCTGGCAGGCCGATCCTCATTTCGGGCAGAACGTCGCCGCCTACAACGGCCTCCGGGGTGCGCTGCGGGCCCGGACGATCGGTTTCGGCCGGCCCGTCGTCCTCGTCCACGGCGACTCGGGCTCCTTCCGCATCGACAAGCCCATGGTCGACGATCGGGGCCGGCGGGTGGAGAACTTCACCCGGGTCGAGACCTTCGACGGCTCGGACGCCGACTGGGTGCGGGGCATCGTCGACCCCGACCGGCCGGGGCTGTTCACCTTCCGGGCCGAACCGGTCGGCGCCGCCGTCGGCCCGGAGCAGCGGTGAACCCCATCAGCCGGCGCCGGTTGCTGAGCACGGCGGGGGCGGCCGGCCTCCTGGTGGCCACCGGCGGCTGGCCCGGACGGGGCCGGGGCCTGGCCCTCCCCTCGCCGGCCTCGGCGCTCGACCTCACGCCCGACGGCCTCGGCGCCTCGCTGCCCGAGCCGGCGACCAGCGGCATCGACCACGTCGTCGTGGTGATGATGGAGAACCGCAGCTTCGACCACTTCCTCGGCTGGCTGCCCGGGGCCAACGGCGCCCAGGACACGACGACGCCCCGCTACCCCGACGCCGCCGGGCACCGGCACCCCAACCACCACCTCACCGATCCCCGGGGTTGCGGCGATACCGATCCCGACCACTCCTACCGCGGCGGCCGCTTCCAGCTCCACGACGGGGCGATGGACAACTTCGCCCGGCACGGCGACTTCCGGGCCATCGGGTTCTACCAGGAGGGTGACCGGCCGTTCATGAGCGCGCTGGCCCGCCATTACACGACCTGCGACGGCTACTTCTGCTCGTTCCTCGGGTCCACCTGGCCCAACCGCTTCTTCGTCCACTCCGCCCAGAACCAGGACGCCGGCCGCGGCGACGTGACCCTGCCCACCATCTGGGACCGGCTCAACCGGCCGGGCGGCGCGACCGGCCGCTACTACTACTCCGATGCGCCGTTCCTCGGTATGTGGGGCGGACGGTACCGGGCGATCTCCGAGCCCTATCACGAGTTCCTGGCCGCCGCCCGGGCCGGCACGCTGCCCAACGTCGCCTTCGTCGATCCGAGCTTCGTCGGTTCCGGTGCCGGCCGGGGCAACGACGACCACCCCCGGGCCCACATCGGCGCCGGCGACGCCTTCCTGGCCGAGGTGTTCCACACGCTCAGCCGGGGGCCGGACTGGGAGCGGACGGTGCTGGTCGTGACCTACGACGAATGGGGCGGGTTCTACGACCACGTCGTCCCGCCCCGGGTCACGCCCGGCGTCCCGCTCGGCGCCCACCCGGCCAGCGGCCCCGACAAGGACGTCGTCGACGGACGGGTGCTGCTCGGCTTCCGGGTGCCCTGCATCGTGGCCTCGCCGCTGGCCCGGGGAGCCGACCCATCCCGGCCCCGGGTCGACCACCGCCTCTACGACCACACCTCGATCCTCAAGCTGATCGAGTGGCGCTGGCGCCTCCGCCCGCTCGGGCAGCGGGACGCCTCGCTTCGGCGGGCCGATCCCGGCAACCTGGCCGCCGTCCTCCACTTCGGGAACAGCGATGCCTCGGTGCCGGCGGCGATGCCCTACCCGCAGCCACCGCCGCCGGGATCCTGCCGGACCAACGGGTCCGGCGGCGTCTTCGAGACGGACGACACGTGGACGCCCGTCCTCGAAGCCGCCGCCCGCGCCGGCTTCGAACTGCCGGCCTGACCACCAGCCCGCCCGAGCAGGTCCTCTACGGCTGTGCGGTTTCAGCGGCCGGCGAGGCCGAAGAAGACCATCACACCATCAGTGATCTGAGCACGAAGATGCTCTTCGGGGCTCCGGGTGGCGACTCGCACGACCCGATCTTGTCGCGTCGGGGTCGGTCGGCGAGGACGAGGGCGAGAGCACGGTCCGGTACCCGTCCGGGTACGAAGCTTCTCGGAAGGTCCTTTTTGCCGGTCTCGGCGGGAGGGCTGATCGGTTCGCTAGCTGAGGGGGTCGTCGAGGTGGACGGTCCAGGCCTCGAGGCGAGGGTCGGATAGGAGGTCGTCGGCGAGGGCTGGGGTGGCGGCGATATATGTGCTCTCCAGGTCGACGTCGGTGGCGACGCACCAGGCGTGGTCGTCAGGCCAGATCAGGCTGGGCGAATGGGGAAAGAAGGTCCCGTTGACCATGGAGCCGATCTCCAGGGCGGCGTCGAGCGGGCCGGAAAGGAGCCGGTGCTTACGCCAGGGCAGCTCGAACAGCGGCATGGCCGGTGATGGCTCGTCCCACGTCAGGCTGGTCACGGGAACGATTTGCTGCGTCGGGGGACTCGCCGCTCCGTTGGGATCGTTTACCGCCTCGCCGGTGCCGATGAAGACGGCGACGACCGCGCCGCCGGGGTGAAGCCAGCCATGCCCATCCCATACGCCGAACCAGCACGCCTCCGGGGTCGCTGTATGACGGGCGAGGATGTCGCATAGAGCGGCCAGCGGTTCGGGGTCGAGATTTCCGGTGTCGGGCGCGGTGAAGTCCCATGGCTCGGAGTCAACCGGGCCGTGCAGGGCGGCGGCCAGCTCATCGAAATCGATAGAAGCGTGCATCGTCACACCAGCCCGCTCGGCCACCTCCGCCCACCGAACCAGCCGGGACTGTTCGGACCGCGGGCCCTCGGCGGGGTGGAGCACCCGCACGTACGCCGGGAAGCCAGTCGGCAGAATCGATCCAAGACCAGCCCCGGGGCCTGCCACGCGCTCCTGGATCCACGCCGCCTGTTCGAGGTCGTCCGAGCGCAAGAGGCGGGCGTCACCCTTTCCGATCACCTCCCCATGGTGCCGGATCCAGGGGGTGCCGCCGACCTCGTGGCTGTGCAGCGACGGAAGCTGCAACAAACCGGCACGTTCCCGGAACTCGACTGCGCTCGTCTTAGGCAAGGCCGAGGACGGTGGCGAGCGCCTCGTCGATCCCCCACATCTCCTCTGGGGTTACGTGTCCCGCGAGGTCACCGAGGCGCTGTGCATCAACCGCGCCGACCTGCTCGACAAGAACCCGGGTCGGCTCGCCGGCGACGTCGATCTCGGGCCGAAACGATGCGGGGCGAGCGCTGCGCGAGGTGGGAGCAACGATGACGACCGAACGAGGAAGGAACTCGTTCGCCTGCACCACGACGCCGAACCGGTCGCCGTGCTGTTCGTGACCAACTCCCTTTGGAAGCCGGAACCGGTAGACGTCACCCCGCAGCACGAAGCGCTTCCATGAACCCAGCGACCTCGAGCATCTCTTGCCGGTCCTGCTCGTCTGCTTCCAACGTGGCAACCTCGGCCGCCAGCTCTTGGCGTTGACGAAGGCGTCCCGCCGCCGACAAGAGCGCCGAACGAATGGCGTCGGACCGCGACATTCCCGCCGCCTCCAACGTCTTTAGGGCCCTGAGTGCCTCGTCATCGAGGCGAACGGAGATCGCTTTCGCCATATCCCAAGCGTATCACAAAACGTGATACGTCGGAATCGGAATCGCCGGGGCCCCCGCCGAGACCCGCCCCGGTACGGCCTCGTTCCGGAAGGGACGCCTCTCCCGGCCCTCGGTGGCCGATCAGCATTGGCATCCGAGCGCTCCGGGCCGCCCGTCTGGCACGCTGGCGCGATGCCCAAGCGAGACCCTCGTGACAAGTGGACGATCCACCACTTCTCGCAGGCGAACCCACGCGGCCCCGGCCAGGGAGGCGTCGCCGCCCTCCTACGACGGGTCGCAGACACTCTGGACGGACTGGGAGACATCCAGGTCGAGGACCTCACCTTCGGCAAGGAGATCACCGATGGCGAGGACTGGGTGTCGTTGACCGTGTACTACCACCGCGACGTGCGTCGCGGCGAGGAGCACGCATATCTACACCTACGCTCGCCGTCGGGAGCGGAAGGCCCACCGACTGCAGTACGCGCTCGCGACCCCGAACAAGGCCAAGCCGACGACTGCCAGGATCTTGAGGACGACTGGCGTGTCCGCCACGAACAGGACGTCGAAGATGGCCACGGGTGACAAAAGCGCCACGAAGAAGGCGACAGCACCGACCTGCCACCTGTTCAATCTCCAAGGGTCGACGTCGTCCCTGCTCATGGCCGCAACATTGCCTCAGGAGGGGTTGTTGGCCCGACCAGCAGCCGTGTCAACGCGACCCACCTTCACCGGCACGTCCGAGCGTCGTGATCGTCGACCGCGGGCCGCCTTACGGGTCAGAGCTCCTGCGGAGTCTTTCGGCCTGCGCCTGAAGTGACGCTCGGGTTTCCTCGGAGAAG
>JAICYE010000458.1 GCA_025934385.1 Acidimicrobiia bacterium
CCGCCGCCACCCCGTAGGCCACGGAGAAGGCGCAGGCCAGGCCCTGCACCCCGAACCAGGGGTAGAGCGCCACCGCCATGACCACGTTGATCAGGTTCTCCCAGCAGTTCAGGACGAACGGCGTCCGGGTGTCGTGGAGGGCGTAGAACCCCCGCAGCGCGTAGAGGTAGGCGGAGAACGGCAGCAGCCCGATGGCGAACAGGGCGACGCAGGTGGCGGTGGCGCCGGCCTCGGCCGACGTCAGCATGCCCCGCTGGAGCAGCAGTCCCACGACCGGCCGGGAGAGCACGAAGTAGCCGCCGACGGCGGGCAGGATCACCAGCGTCATCAACCGGAGGCCGAGGGCGAAGTTCCGCCGGAAGGCGGCGAACTCGCGCCGGGCCACGGTCTCGGCCAGCTCCGGCGTGAGCGTCGTCATCAGCGACACCGCCACGAGGCCGTGGGGCAGCTGCTGGAACACATAGGCGCCCTGGTAGATCGACACGCCGCCCTTCGTCCCGTTGGCCAGCACGAGGACGATCCACAGGGCCACCTGGTTGGTGGCCACGTAGCCCGCCGTCCAGCCCGAGAGGCGGACGACTTTGCGGACGGCGGGATGGCCGAACTGGAACACCGGCCGCAGGTGGATCCCGGCCCGGCGCACCGCCGGCAGCAGCGGGAGCGCCATGACCACGATGCCGGCCGTGGTGCCGATGCCGAGCAGCCACAGCGTGCCGGCGTCGTGCTGGACACCCTCCAGCGTCAGGCGGCTCCGGGCCAGGTGGGGCAGGGCCAGGAAGATCCCGGTCACCAGCAGGTTGTTGAGGACGGGCGTGACCGCCGGAGCGGCGAAGCGGCGGTGGGCGTTGAGCAGGGCCGTGGCCACGGCGGTGATGCCGTAGAACAGCATCTGCGGCATGAACATCCGCAGGAGATCCGTGGCCACCTGCTGCTGGGCAGCGGCGTCGGCGCCCGACAGCCGCAGGGAGTACAGCCGGATCACGGCAGGAGCGACGATGATGCCGAGCCCGGTGAGGATCACGAGGGCGATCGCGACGATGGTGACCACCGCCGAGGTGGCCTCGTCGTCGCCCTTCTCCCGGTGTTCGACGAAGATCGGGACCAGCGTGGCCGACAGGACGCCGCCGAGCAGCAGCTCGTAGACGATGTTCGGCGTGGTGTTGGCCAGGTTGTAGGAGTCGGTGAGGCGGTCGAAGCCGAGGGCGTAGGCCATGGCCGCCAGCCGGGCCAAGCCGGTGAGGCGGGACAGGGCCGTGCCGACGGCGACCGGGACGCTGGAGCGGACGACCCGCTCGGTGGAGCTCACCACGTCTCTGGGATCACTGGGGCGTTACGTCCGGGCGCCGACGCGTTCGGCGTCGTCGAGGGCCCGGGCGGCCGCCTTGGCGGCGATCCGCTCCTGGCGGCGGGCCCGGCCGCCGCGGCCCCGGCCCCGCCGGGAGCGGCGCAGGTCGTTGCCCCACCACACCAGCAGGAAGATGCCGGCCCCGGCGGTGAGGACGGCGCCGACCCCGCTCACCACCGTGCACCGGATCGTGAGCTCGCTGCTGTTGACGATGAGCGCCCCGTCGGGCGAGGTGACGGTGATCAGCAGCGGGAAGGCGCCGGTCGAGCGGCTCTCGACCCGGAACCGCTCCACGGTGTTCTGGGGCGCCAGGGTCAGGAACCGGTCCGAGCCGTCGAGGAACCGGAGCTGGTCGCTCTCGAGGCGGACCCGGACCTGGAGCGGCCGGCCGGTGGCGTTGAGGAGCGAGATGGGGATCGAGGCCCGGCGCGACGTCAACGTCACCCGCTGGCCCTTCGGGCCCCGCACCTTCGACGTGACTCCCTTGACGAGCCGGTCGGCCGCCTGGAGATAGGCGGCGGGCGACGACAGCTTCTTCTCGGCCCGGTCCTCGGCGGACAGCGCGGTGGCCCGGCTGAGGAGGATCTTCCGCTCCGCCGAGTCGAGCGACGGAGCGTTGCCGTCGACGACCGCGGCGAAGGCCGTGAGCTTGCGGCGGATCGACCGGAGGGTGTCGGCGTCGGTCGGGTCGCCGGGCTTGCGCGCGGCCAGGTCCCGCAGCAGCGTCCGCCCGCCGACCTGCTCGGGGGCCACGGTGGCGAAGTACTCGTCGAGGGTCGCCGGCGTCACCGCCGGGTTGTTGCGCAGGCCGGTGAGGACGGCATCCAGGAGCGCCGTCGGCGGGTCCCACTCCGCCGGGCTCACGACCACGACGCCCCGGGCTTCACCCGGCGCCTCGAGGGCCACGAGGCTGAGCCCGGCCAGGAACCGGGCGGCCCGGAGGGCGGGGGCGTCGTCGCCCCCGAGGAGGGCGGACAGGTCGGGATCGCTGACGGCAGCGGCGAACGGGCGCCCCCGGGCCCCGACGGCGAACGGGTGGCCCGGCGTGAGCCGCTGGTCCCGGGGGGCGAGCCCGTCGGGGGGGAAGACCAGCCGCTCGACGCCGTACTGGCGGAGGCGGGCCAGGCCGGTGGCGTCCAGCGGCCCGGGGGCGAGGAGGGCGGCGCCGGGCGGGGCGGTGCCCAGGACCCGCTGGTCCTCCCCGACGCCCCGGGCGAACCCGGCGTCCACCTCGCCGGCCAGGTTGGCGTCGAGCAGGCCGGGGACGTCGATCGGCACGAACGGGCCCGAGAGCAGCTGGTGGCCGGAAGTCGACGCCGCCGTCTTCAGGGCGGCGAGGCCGGC
>JAICYE010000546.1 GCA_025934385.1 Acidimicrobiia bacterium
GCCCCGCCGACCACGCTCACGCCCCGCAGGCCGCTGACGTGGAGGATCCCGAGGCCGGCCGCCGCGCCGACGCCGAACAGGGCCACGAGGACGCCGAACTCCAGGTTGCTGGCCCCGAGCACGTTGCGGACGAAGACGATCCCGAGTGAGAACAGCGCTCCGATCCCCAGCGCGGCCACTGTCGCGGCGGGGGCGATGGCCCGGACCAGCGGCAGCCGGAAGGCCTCGAAGAAGCCGGCCGGCTCCTCGTCGCCGCCCTCGGCGTGGTGGGCCTCGGAGAACCCCTTGAGCTCCCGCAACCGGGCCACCAGCGCCATCGAGACCAGGAACGTCACGGCGTCGAAGACGAAGACGGCCACCATGCCGGGGCTACCGGCGCCGGGATGGCTGCCCGACAGCGCCGCCACCGCCCCGAAGGCGCCCGCCCCGAGCGGGATGGTCCCGTAGGACGAGCCGAGGATCAGGCCGTTGGCCAGGCTGAGGTCGCCGTCGCCGGTGAGCCTCGGGATGGCGGCGTCGCGGGCGGGCAGGAACACGAGCCCGCCCATCTCGAGCAGGAAGGCCCACAGGTAGACCCACCAGACGGTGTTGACCAGCGGAATGAGCACCACGATGACGGCCCGGGCGGCGTCCATGGCCATCATGGTCCGGCGGGCGTCCCACCGGGCCACGAGCTTGGTGGCCAGCGGCCCGGCCAGCACCGTCGGCGTGAGCCGGAGGACGAGCACGGCGCCGACCGCGGTCGACGACCCGGTGATGTCGAGGACCAGCGCCATCAGCGCCACCATGGCCATCCAGTCCCCGAGGCCCGACACCGTCTGGCCGGCCAGCAGATCCCGGTAGCCCCGGCGGGCCAGCAGGTCGCTCAGCCCGCCGGTCTCGGTCACCGCTCGCCCGGCCATGATCGGCCCGGCCATCGTCGGCGCAGCGCGTCGCTCACCGCAGCCACCGGGCCAGCTCCCGGGCGGCCGCCGCACAGCCGCCGGCCGACTGGCCGCCGGCCGTCCAGACCGGGTTGAGGCCGACGGGCAGACCGGGAACCTGCCAGGCGGCGGACGCCGCCCGGGTGAGCCGCTCGACCAGCGACCAGCCCGGCGGCGTGGCTGGCCGCCCGCCGGCCACCAGGCGGCGCAGCGCGTCGCCGACCGACCCGTCCTCCAGGAGGCCGCCGTGGAAGGCGGGAACGACGATGACATCGTCGCCGAGGCGGCCGGGCGGGGCGGCCACGGCGTCGGCCAGCGGGAACACCACCACCTGGGTGACGAGCGCCGGGGTGCAGCCCATGGCCGCCCGCAGCGCCGGGGCGTGGTCCGTCAGGGAGCGCATGAGCGGCGAGTCGGGCGAGAGGTCGACGCCGGAGAGCGCTTTGACCGAGCGGGCCAGGAGCCGCAGCAGCCAGCCGCCGGCCACCCCCCAGCCGGTCTCGCCCCGGGGCGGGTAGTAGACGCGGCCGGGCTCCACCAGCGGGCTGAGCAGCACGAGGTCGTCGACGGCGGACGGGCGGAGGCCGAGGACGTAGGCCCCGGCCACCAGCGCCCCTTCGCTCTCGGCCACGATCGCCACCGGACGGCCGGTGGCCCGGTGGAGCCGGTCGACCTGCCGGGCCAGGAGGTGGACGCTCTCGTCGACGGGCCGCAGCGTGTCGTCCCGCTCGTAGGGCAGCGGCGCACCGTCGGACGCGAGCCCCCGGTAGGAGAAGCGCTCGGTGACGAAGCCCGGTCCGAGGACGTCGCGCCGCCGCCCGTCCCACCGCGTACCGAAGCCGGCGACCATGAGGACCGGATGCCCGTCGGGGCGCCCGACCTTCTCGGCGGCCAACGACCCCGCCGAGGTGCCCGCAACGCTGCTGGCGGCACCGGTGTCGGCCTGGGCCCGGGTCACCGAGAACGAGACGGTGACGCCGGCGGCCACGACGGCCACGACGAGCGCCACGCC
>JAICYE010000298.1 GCA_025934385.1 Acidimicrobiia bacterium
GGCCGGGGAGCTGCGGGCGGCGCTGGCCGGGTCGGACGTCGTGGTCATCGAGAACGTGCTGTCGCTGCCTTTGCACCTGGAGGCGGCCCGGGTGCTGACCGGCGTCCTGGCCGGCGAGCTGGCGGCCGGGACCGCGGTGCTGCTCCACCACCACGACTTGGCCTGGCAGCGAACGGAGACGGCGGCGATCACCGAGCTGCCGCCCCGACTCCCCGGAGCGGTGCACGTCACGATCAACGACTTCTCCCGCCGGGAGCTGGCCGAGCGGGGCATCGAGGCGGTGACCGTGCGCAACGCCTTCGACCTCGACGCCGGTGCCGGCCGGCGGGACGAGACGCGCGCCGCGCTCGGCGTCGGCGCCGACGACCTCCTGGTCCTCCAGCCGACCAGGGCCATCGCCCGCAAGAACATCCCCGCCGCCCTGCGCCTGGCCGAGGGCCTCGCCGAGCGGCTCGACCGGCCGGTCCGGTTCTGGCTCCCGGGCCCGGCCGAGGACGGGTATGCCGCCACGCTGGCCGCGGTGCTGGCCGCGACGGCGGTGCCGGTGCTGCGGGACCGGCCCGGCGCGATGGCCGACGCCTACGCCGCCTGCGACCTCGTGACGTTCCCGTCCACCGGCGGGGAAGGCTTCGGCCAGCCGGTGATCGAGTCGGTGGCGGCCGGGCGGCCGCTCGCCGTGCTCCGCTACCCGGCGCTAGACGAGATCCTGGCGCTGGGCTTCTCGTTCCTGCCGGCCGACGATCCCGACGCCGTGGCCGCCGCCCTCCGCCTCCCGGACGCGGCGACGATGGCCCGCAATGGCGCGCTGGCCGAGGCCCACTTCTCGATGGCCGCCCTGGAGCGACGCCTGGGCGAGCTCCTCGGGAGGCGTTGAAAGAAAACTGGACGCGTCAAACCATCCCGAGTCGCCGTTGGCTCGGGATGCGTCGACGCTAAGACCTCGGAATTCCTCCCCCAGCAGAGTTGTTCCGCCACCGGCGCAAGGCCGGCTTGTTACGCCAGGAAGGTCGGCCCCCTGCGGCTCCGCTGACGCCGGCGAGCGACGAGCGAGCAGAGCGAAGCGCGGCGGGCCGGAGCCGGGCGTGCGGGCTCAGGCGGGCGATGAAAGCCGGGTTTCCGGATCCATCTGCCGTTGTTCATGTACCTCAAATTCTGCGCCCGTTGACCCGACTCCTGCGCTGGCAGGCATATCGGGCGGTTGGGGAGCAGCAGGGCCAGGGGGTGGAGATGGCCCGATCGGGGGAAAGAAGCCTCTGTTACCCTCAATTCGCCATGCGCCTCCCAGCTCCTCGTCGGCGACACCAGCTTCTTGACGTGGCCCGCGAGCTCTTCGCCGCCGGCGGGTTCCACGCGACGTCGATGGACGACGTCGCCGAAGCCGCCGGCGTGACGAAACCCGTCCTCTACCAGCACTTTCCCTCGAAGCGGGCGCTGTACCGGGAGCTGCTGGAGGACGTCGGCCGCCGGCTGCTGGCCGACATCACCACCGCCACCGCTCCGGCTGACACCGGGCGGGAGCGCGTCCAGAACGGCATGGCCGCCTACTTCGGCTTCGTCACCGACAACCAGCCGGACTTCCGGTTGCTGTTCGGGGCCTCCGTCCGCAACGACGCCGAGTTCGCCGAAGTGGCCGAAGCGGTGCTCGAGAAGATGGCCGACGCCGTGGCCCTGATGATCGACGCTGACCTGCCCGCCGAGCAGCGGACGGTCCTGGCCCACGCCGTCATCGGGATGGCCGAGGCGGTGGGGCGGCGGGCCCTGCGGGATGGCAGCGCGGAAAACGACCCCGAGCTGCTGGCCCACTGGACGGCCGAGCTGGTGTGGTACGGGCTACGGGGAATCCGCACCGGGCCGGAGGTCGCCACCGGAGGCCGGCTCGAGCACTGACCCGGCCGGAACGCCGGAGGGGGCGGGCCAGGGCATTGCGCCCGGCCCGCCCCTCGGCGTGTCAGCTCAGTGGGCGGTGACGCTCGAGAAGCTGAACACCGCGGCGCTGGACGGGTTGATCGTGGCCTTCACCCAGTGGTTGGTCCCGGAGTCTCCGTAGGTCTCGACCCGGGTGAAGTTGGGGGCGTCCTTCCACGGCTTGTTGATCCGGTGGATGTGGGTGTCGCCGTTGACGATGACGACAGGCCGGCCGAACTCGATGGTGCGGGCGTGGAGCGCATTGATGAGGGCGGACGGCGTGCCGCCGGCGAACGGGTCGTCCTGCTGGATGATCATCACGCCGGCCGCCCCGGCGGCTTCGGCGGCGTCGAACGTGCCGTTGAGCCACGACACGTCGGCGGCGATCGGCCCGCCGGAACCCTTCGGGCCGGGGACGTTGAGGGTGGCGAAGAACACGCCGTTGCGGCTCCAGCGGGCGTTCTCCGGCGTGCCCGACTGACGGGTCACGCTCATCGTCTTCTTGCCCAGGGTCTTGGCGCTGCTGAAGAACGTACGCCGGATGGCCGACAGGCGCGACGACGGGCTCGGGCAGTTGGCCCACTCGTTGTCGCCCGGGGTGTAGACGAACGGCGCGGCGAACCCGTTGAACACGCCCTTCACGTAGTTGAGGCGGCTGTCGGTGCAGGGGCTGCCCTGCTTCTGGATGTCGCCGTCATGGACCTCGAAGGCCAGCCCCGAGCCGGCCATGCTGGCCCGGACGGCGAGGAGGTCGGCGTCCAGGCCGGTGGAGTAGCCGGTGTCGCCGATCAGGCCGATCGTGAACGAGGAGCCGGCGGCGCCGGCGGGCGGGGTCGCCGCCCCCATCCCGGCGGCGATGGTCAGGAGCGCCGTGGCCGCGGCGATGCCGACGAGCGGACGGCGGCGGAAGAATCGCATCGAACCTCCTGCAGTGGGCTTTTTGCCGGAATCGGGGGTATTGAAGGAATTCGATCCGGGAAGGGCGAATCCTCCTCTTTGCGAGGAAGGTTCCCCGCCCCATGGCCTGCCCGCCGGCAAGGGAGAAGACGGAACCATGAGGACCCGGATCACAGTTGCGGTGTTCGTCGCGGTCGTGGCCCTGGTGGCCACCGCCTGCGGGGGCGGCGGCGGAGCGGCCACGCACTTCGCCCTCCGCACGAAGAACAGCCAGCCTGCCGGGATCACCAGCGGCCCCGACGGCCACGTGTGGTTCACCGAGTTCACCTCGGGGCGGATCGCCCGGGTCGACACCGCCGGGAGGATCGACGAGTTCCCGATCCCCACCGACCGGGCCGGGCCGTTCGACATCACCACCGGCCCCGACGGCAACCTGTGGTTCAGCGAGTTCTCGGCCAACAAGATCGGCCGCATCACGCCGGCCGGCGCCATCACGGAGTTCCCGCTGCCGGCCAAGGGCGGCCCCTACGGCATCGCCTCCGGGCCCGACGGCAATCTGTGGTTCGCCCTCCAGAAGGCCGACGCCATCGCCCGCATGACTCCCGCCGGTGACGTGAAGGCGTTCCCGATCCTCTACACGGGCCCGATCCGGCCGAGCCCCTGGGGCGTGGCCGCCGGCAAGGACGGCAACATCTGGTTCACCGAGGAGGGCCTCGACAAGATCGGCCGGATCACCCCGGCCGGCCAGATGACGGAGTTTCCCGTGGCGGCCAAGAGCGGCCCGACCGACATCACGCTCGGGCCCGACGGCAACGTCTGGTTCACCGAGCACTACTCCGGCAAGATCGGCCGGATCACCCCCGACGGCGTCGTCACCGACTTCCCCGTCGGCGACAAGAAGAGCGCCCCGAAGGGGATCGTCGCCGCCGACGACGGGAACCTGTGGTTCACCGACCTCGGCACGAACAAGATCGGCCGGATCACGACCTCGGGCGAAGTGCAGAGCTACGCCGTCGGCGGCGGCTACCGGCAGCTGCAGGGCATCGTCGCCGGGCCCGACGGCAACGTGTGGTTCACCGAGACGCACGCCAACACGGTGTCCCGGCACACGCTGGAGAGAACCTCGAAGGAAGCGAAGAAGTAGGCCGGCCCGCGGCGGGTCAACGGCCGTCGGCGGCGCCGGCGATCCAGTCGGCCATGTCCGAGATGACCGTCGCGCTGACGCCGCGGCTGGCGAGCCCCCAGGCGACGTCCTTCA
>JAICYE010000517.1 GCA_025934385.1 Acidimicrobiia bacterium
CAGGCGCCCGGCGCCGCCAGCGCCCGGAGCTGGTCGAGGTGGCCCGCCTTGTGCCCGATCACGTAGCGGTCGAGGAAGGCCGACAGGGGCTCGGGGCCGTACTTCACGTTCTCGGTCTTGGCCTCGACGTCGTCGTCGACGAGGAGGGCCAGCGCGTCGGCCAGATCGGCGAAGGCCGATCGCATGCCGGCCAGGAGCTCGGCCAGTACCTCGGCCGGTGACGCCACCGCCGCCAGCCGGACGGGGTGTTCGAGGGTCCGCCCGATCACCGCCGACGGGTCGTCGTTCCAGCGGCGCAACTCGCCGGCGAAGAAGCGGGGGAACTCGCCGAGGTGGGCGAGCACCTGGGCCGCCGACCACTCGCCCCCGGGGGCGTCGCCGAGCCGGGCGGGGTCGAAGGCCTCCGCCCCGGCCAGCAGCGCCTCGTCGAGACGGCGGTTCTCGGCCCGGACCTCTTCTGCAGTCACGCCTTGTCCTCCACCATGAGGTTGCGGCAGGCGCCGATCCCCTCGATGGCCGTCTCCAGCACCTGCCCGGGAGCGAGGAACACCTTGGGGTCGCGCCCGGCGCCGACCCCACCCGGCGTGCCGGTGGCGATGAGGTCGCCGGGCCGCAGCGTCGTGAACTGCGAGACGTAGGCCACGAGGGCGGCGGGCCCGAACAGCAGGTCGCACGTGCGGCTCGTCTGCATCGTCTCCCCGTCGACGCGGCAGGTGATCTCGAGGTCGACCGCGCCCGTTCCCTCGGGGTCGCCGAGCTCGTCGGGGGTGACGAGGAACGGCCCGACCGGCGTCGACGCCTCGAAGTTCTTGCCCTGGTCCCACTGGGTCGTGCGCCACTGCCAGTCCCGCATCGACACGTCGTTCACCACCGTGTAGCCGGCGATGCAGGCGCCGGCCTCCGCCTCGTCGAGGTGGCGGGCGGGCCGGCCGATGACCACCCCGAGCTCGACCTCCCAGTCGACCTCGGCCGAGGCCCGGGGGATCACGATGTCGTCATAGGGCCCGGTCAGCGTGTCGGCGAACTTGGCGAACAGCGTCGGGTGGTCGGGGAAGCCCCGGCCCATCTCCTCGATGTGGCTGCGGTAGTTCAGCCCGACGCAGATGACCTTGCCCGGCCGGACGACCGGCCCGAGATCGGCCTCCGCCAGCGGGATGCGGACAGCGCCCGACGGGCCGGTCCCGCCCCCGGGTTCGGTGCCGGCCAGGAAGGCGGCGACGTCCGGCGAGCCGCCGAGGGCGATCAGCGCGTCGCCCTCGAGGCGGGCGGCGGCGGTCGTGCCGTCGGGCCGGCGGATGGTGGCCCATCGCATGGGGCTACTGACCTCCTTGCCCGTCGGCGATGACGGCGGCGGGCGGCTCGTTGGGGGCGTCGGCGACGGTGACGATGCCGTCGAGGCTACCGGCGCCGGCGAACCCATCCCGACCGGCCCCGGCCCCGGCCCCGGCGACGACGACATCGAGGGCGACCAGGCGGCCGTCGACGGTGGCCCGCAACGGGTTGATCTCCATCTCGGCGAGCTCGGGGACGGCGGCCAGCAGGGCGCCGAGCGACGTGACGGCGGCGACGAGGGCGGCCCGGTCGACGCGGTCGGGCCCGGTCGTGCCGAGGAGTTCGTCGAGCATGCCGGCGGCGGCTGGTTCGGACAGGGGGGCGGGCCGGACGGCCACGGTGTCGAGGTCCTCGGCCAGGTCGCCGCCGAGGCCGAGCAGCACCACCGGCCCGAAGATCGGATCCCGCCGGGCGCCGACGATGAGGTCGAGGCCCGGCGGCGCCGTCTCCTCCACCAGGTAGCGGCGGGCACCGGCGGCGTCGAGGGCGTCGAGGGCGGCCTCGAGGTCGGCGGCCGTCCGTACGCCGAGCCGAACGCCGCCGACGGCGGCCTTGTGGAGCACGACCGGTTCGAGGATCTTGACGACGACCGGGGCGCCGAGCCGGGCCAGGGCGGCGTGGGCGTCGGCCCGGTCGTCGCAGGGCACCCGGGCGGGGGTGGCGATGCCGAGCGAGGCCAGGAGCCTCTTGCCCTCGTGCTCGCCGACGGGAACGGTGAACGGATCGGCCACGACGAGGCGGACGGGTGATCCGGCGGCGGCCCGGGCGGCGCGGGCCCGGGCGTCGTCGACCAGCGCCCGTACGCCGGCCA
>JAICYE010000267.1 GCA_025934385.1 Acidimicrobiia bacterium
TCAGGCCGATCTCGGCCAGGAGCGTGCGGAACAACGGCAGCGAGAGCCCGATCACGTTCCCATGATCGCCGACGATGCCCTCCACGAACGGCGCCGACCGGCCGTCGAGCGTGAACGCGCCGGCGACGTGGAGCGGTTCGTTGCTGTCGAGGTAGGCCTCGAGTTCGGCCTCGGTGAAGGCCCCGAAGACGACTTCGGTGGCGGCGGCGCCGGCGGCCCGCCGTCCGGTGGCGGTGTCGATCACACAGTGGCCCGTCCGCAGGACGGCCGAGCGCCCCCGGAGCCGCCCCAGCCGGGCCCGGGCCTCGTCGAGGCCGGCCGGCTTGCCGTGGGCCACGCCGTCGACGTCGAGCAGCGAGTCGCAGCCCACGATCACCGCTCCCGCCGCTTCAGCCCGGGCGGCCACGGCCCCGGCCTTGGCCTCGGCCAGCGCGGTCACGAGCCCGGGAAGGTCGGCGGCCTCGAAGCCGGTCTCGTCGACGCCCGACACGATGACCTCGGGGGCGAAGCCCGCCCCGACCAGCAGCCGGAGCCGGGCCGGCGAGGCCGAAGCGAGCACGAGGCGGCGACGGGGGCGGGGGACGTCCATCGGCCCGCAGTCTCATCGCTGCCGAATCGCCGGGGCCAACCTCGAACCGGCGTTCCATTGCCGGAATACAGCGGAAATCGAACGCCGGAAGGGACCGGCGGCCGGCAGCATCATGCCTGGGCGGCCGGACCGGTATGTCACCCTCTTCCCATGCTCGATCGCCCGCCCGAGGACGTCGCTGTCACCGGCATCGCCGCCGGGGGCGAGGGCGTCGGGCGGCTGGAGGACGGGCGGGCGGTGTTCGTGCGGGGAGCACTGCCCGGCGAGCGGGTCCGCGTGGCGGTGACCGAGGAGCGAAACCGGTTCGCCCGGGCGGCGCTGGTCGAGGTCCTCGACGCCGACCCTGGCCGGGTGACGCCGCCCTGCCCGCAGGTGGAGGCGGGGTGCGGCGGCTGCGACTGGCAGCACGTCGCGCCCCGGCTGCAGCGGGAACTGAAGGCCCGGATCGTGGACGATGCCCTCCGCCGGATCGGGCGGCTCGACCCGCTGGAGTCGACGCCCGGGCCCGAACTGCCGGTCGAGGGCTGGCGGACGGCGGTGCGGGCGCTCGTCGACGACGACGGCCGGGCCGGCTTCCGGCTCCGCCACGCCCACGATCCCCTGGCCGTCGGCCCCGGCGGCTGCCTGGTCGCCCACCCGCTGGTCGACGAGGTGCTGCGGGACGGGCTGTTCCCGGCGCCCGTCCGGGAGGTGACCGTGCGGGCCGGAGCCCGAACCGGCGAACGGCTGGTGGTGTGCACGCCGGCGATCGGTGACAGCCGGGTGCCGGAGGGCGTCCCGCTGGTCGGCGCCGACGAACTGGCGGCCGGGCACCGGGCGTGGATCCACGAGGTGGTCGCCGGGCGGCGGTGGCGGATCTCGGCCGCCAGCTTCTTCCAGAGTCGGCCGGACGGTGCCGAGGCGCTGGTCGAGGCCGTGTTGGCCGCCGTCGGCCCGACCGCCGTCGGGCCGGCCGCCGACGAGGGGGCGGCGCCGGCCGGGGCGGCGGTCGTCGACCTCTTCAGCGGGGTCGGGCTCTTCGCCGGCGTTCTCGGGGAACGGACCGGCCGACGGGTGGTGGCGGTGGAGTCCAACCGGTCGGCCGTGGCCGACGCCCGGATCAACCTCGCCGACCTCGACGGGGCCCGGGTCGTGCGGGCCGACGTCCGCCGCTGGCGCCCGTCCCCGGCCTCGGTCGTCGTGGCCGACCCCTCCCGGCACGGCCTCGGCCCCGACGTCGTGGCCCGGATCGGAGCGACGGGGGCGGTGGCCCTGGGGCTGGTGTCGTGCGACCCCGGGGCGCTGGGCCGGGACGCCGGGCTCCTGGCGGCGGCGGGCTGGACGCTCGACTCCGTCCGCCTCGTCGACCTCTTCCCCCACACTGCCCACGTCGAGGTCGTCACCGGCTGGGTTCGCGGCATCTGAGCCGGCGATGGCCCGCCGGACCGCTTCAGCAACGCCCCGGTTGGGCCGATGCAAGCCGTATGGAGTTCCCGCACCTCGAGAGGCTGAGCGCGGCCGAGTGCCGGCGGCTGCTCCCCGGCGCCCCCGTCGGGCGGCTCGTGGTGCCCACGCCCAATTTCCCGACCCTCGATCCTGTCTCGTTCGCCCTCGTGGAGGGCGAGCTCGTCGTGGCGGTGCGGGCCGGCAGTGCCGGCGACGCCGTGGCCGCCGGGACCGTGGTCGCCTTCGAGGCCGACGTGCTCGACCGCCAGCGCCGGCGGGGCTGGAGCGTCGTGGTGAAGGGCCCGGTGGAGGACCTCGACGCCGACGTGGCTGAGCTGGTCAAGCCGCTCCTGTCGCCCTGGCCGGTGGCGCCGGGCGACCGGCTGCTGCTCGTCCGGTCGGAGCAGGTATCGGGGCAGCGGATCGTCTCCGGTCCGCCGGCGCCCGTCGCCGACACCCCCGTCCCCGACGCCCCCGTCAGAGGGACGTCGCCTGCGACCCGCCAGGGCATCGCCGCCGACGCCGCCCTCGACCTGCTGCGCCGCGGCGACGAGGCCGTCGGCCGGCTCGCCATCTGCCTGGCCGGGGAGCCGATGGTGTTCCCCCTCAACTACCGCGTCGACGGCGACGCCATCGTCTTCCGCACCCAGGTAGGCACGAAGCTGTCGGGCATTGCACGGTCACTGGCCACCTTCGAGGTCGACCACTTCGACGGCTCTGGCCGGGGCTGGTCCATCACCTTCGAGGGCCTGGCCCAGGAGGTCCTCGACGCCGATCCCGCATCGCTGCGGGCCCGGATCGACTCCCTCGCCCTCGACACGTGGCCGGGCGGCGACCGTCCCCACGTGGTCCGCATCACGCCCTACGCGGTGCGGGGCACGGCCTGGACGGCACCGGACGTCGCTTTCAGCGCCGCCGCCGCCGGCGACGGCCACACCAGCGCCAGTTAGCGGTCGCTCTCGGCGCTGTGGGCGCCGGCGTCTCGGATGAGCCGCAGAGCCGGACGGGCGGGCCCGTCGAGCTCCCGCCAGGCCTCCTCCAGGTCGCCATGGCTGCCGACCGCCACCGTCGCCTGCACGCCCTTCATCTCGAGGAACAGGCGGAGGCGGCCGGTGATCGGCGCCGGCGCCGAACCGGCGCCGATGGCGAGGAGGCCGAAGCGGTAGTCGTCGATCCGCCCGAGGGTGTCGGTGTCGCGCACGGCGTCGGCCAGGACGGCGGCGATCTGCAACAGCGCCTCCGGCCGCTCGGCGGGAGCGAGGCGGGCGACGGACCGCTCGACGTCGACGATCATGAGGGTGGGCGAGCCGCCGTAGCGGGCCCGGCGCCGCTCCTCCATCTTGAGCATCTCGAGGAAGCCCCGGCGGTTGGCGAGGCCGGTGACCTCGTCGACCACGGGCACCAGCTCATCGTCCATGTCGGAGGCGCCTCGCATCGTCCGATCGTCCGCGATCCGGCCGGATAGGACAAGGGCCCGGCGAGCGATTTGCCCGGCTCCCGGGGCCAAGCCGCCTCCCCTCCTCGCAAACCATCAATCGTGAGGATACGACGCGGAGGGTGGAGTCGGCGGCGACGCCCCGGAGCGGGCAGGCCACGACGGTATGGGGGTCGCCGCACCGGCGATCGAATGGTGCGTGAGGTGATCAAAGCCGCAAACGTGCCCTGACGCGGCACCGGATGGCGGCGACGAAGCCGATTCCGGTGGCGGCGCCGGCTCGTTCCCACTGACGTTCGGACATTGGCATTCACTCCTCTGCGCTGGTGAGCGAATCCCTGCGGTGAGACGGGCCTCACCCTTGCCGCGCCCGCGATCCCCGGCAAGAGCCCGCCATGCGACGTGCCGGGACGGCGCCGAAGGCGCCCCAAAGCGCGCTTTCGCCAGATTCTGGAACGGAGAATCCCGACAGAGGACGGAGACTGCTCAGTTCTCTCGAGACTCCACTCAGCAGTTCATCAATGTTGACGATCGAACTTTCCCTGCCTGCCTTCAGACTGTGCTTGTTCCCAGGCAACACCAGAGCGAACACGTACGAGGGAATCCCTTCCCAAGTTTGGTAGGCGAAAGCAACGATCCGCATGGCCTTATGTGGTCGCCTTGGCCGGCGGGGAGCTAGTGGCGAAACCGGCGCCGTCCTCTTTCCTTGATTCACCGTCTTTCTAAAGGAGAAAGAACATGCGCCTTTCCAAGAAGCTCGCCATCGCCGCCGTTTCGACCGTCGCGGCCGTCGGCATCGCCACCTCCGCCTTCGCGTACTGGACGAGCACCGGCTCCGGTTCCGGCTCCGCCACGGCCGGCACTTCGTCCCCCTGGAATGTCACGAGCAGCGCCGCTAGCGGCGGTGCACTGACCCCGGGCGGCCCGACGGACACCATCGCCTATCACGTCAAGAACGACA
>JAICYE010000056.1 GCA_025934385.1 Acidimicrobiia bacterium
ACTGGACGCTCGGCCGGCACGACGACGGCTCCTGGTACCTGCTGTCGATCGAGCAGGACGCCGAGGGCAGCCACGCCCTGGCCGAGCCGATCGTCGCCCGCCCCGACGAGGACACCGCCCGGATCCACGACGAGGCGGTGGCATCGGTGGCCGCCGCCGGCGCCGTCCCCGACGACCGGGTCCGCGACATCGCGCCGCTGTCGTTCGACGGCGACGTCCACACGGCGGCGCTCGACATGGCCAACATCGACGGCCGGTTCGATCCCGACGTCCTCGAGGCCTCGGCCCGCCGGGCCGTGGCCGCCTGGGCCGAGGCGGTGGACGGGCCCGACGAGGCCCTGGCCGCCGTCGCCACCCCGGCCGCCATCGACGAACTCCTCTACGACGGCGACACGTCGAAGCGGACCCGCCTGGTCGTCCGCGGGCCCGTCCTCGAGTCCCTCCGGATCGCCGCCATCGACGCCAGGGCCACCCCGCCGACGATGACCGTCAACGCCGAAGTCCGGGGGCGCCGCTACCGCGAGAACCGCGACACGACCACCGTCGTCGCCGGCAGCAAGGCCCACGAGATGACCTTCACCGAATCCTGGACAATGGCCCTCGACGGCAACGACCAGACGCCCTGGCGCCTGGTGGCATCGAACGGCCGGCGCTGACCGACCGGGGTAGCCACAGGCGCGTCCGTGGGGGAGACTTGCGGGCATGTCGCGACGAATCGGGCCCGTCCTGGCAACCACCTCCATCGCCGCGCTGCTGTGGTGCGGGAGCGCGGCCGGAGCGGCTCCGTCTCGGGTCGCTGGGCCGGCCCACCGGGCGCGCCAGGCGTCGGGACCACACGTCCTCGGCCGGGTTTCGCTTCGTCCTGTCTCCGGAACCGCCTTTCCCGACCCGGCGTCCCCCACGGCCCGCCGCGGCCCGACCTCGAACGACTCCTTCCGGCGGCTCGTCCCGGGCGCCTTCGCCGCCTACGCCACCGGGACGGTCTTCCACACCGACCCCGAGCTGACCGGGACGAAGGTTGCCGCCACCGTCGACATGGCCACCGCCGACGCCGTCTACGCCGGCCAGCCGGTATCAGCGTTCGCCGACGAACTGGGGCGGTCGCTCGTCACGGATCTCCCGGCCGGCAGCGGCCAGGCCCAGGCCCGGGCGGTGAAGGTCGATCCCCCGGACGCCGTCGGCGACGTCGACACCGGTGAACCGGCGGAGGCCAAGGCACCTCCGACCGGCCAGCCGGTCGTGCACGAATCGACGGCCAACCTCACGCCGCTGGTGAGAGCCGACGCACTGCGCTCCGAGGCCGCCGCCCGAGCCGTCTCCACCGGTTGCGTCATCGGCAACGACCTCGCCCGCGGCGTGGCCGACGCCGACGACACCGACGTCGCCGACACCAATCCCTCCGGGAGCAGCACGAAGCCGTTGCTGTCGCTCAGCGCCGACGATCCCCCTCGGGCGGTGTCGCAGTCGGTCTCGCACACCCGGCTCGTCCCGATCCCCGGCCGGCCGGGCCGCTTCGGCGCAATGGCGGAGGTCCGCCAGACGATCGCACCGATCACCTTCGGCCTGCCCGGCACCGACGAAAAATTCACGATCGAGGTGGCCGGCGAATGGGTGATGCGGGCGGTGGCCGACGGCACGACGGGATCGGTGACCTTCGGGTCGGAGAAGCGCAACGACAACGACCGCCCCGCCCTGCGGCTCATCCACGGCAAGCAGGTCGTGGACGAGACGGGGCTGCGCGACCTCGGCGGGCGGGAGGGGATCTTCGTCGACGGCCAGCCGGTCGGCGACATCCGCATCGGTGGCGATCGGAGAGCGGTGGGCGGGCCTCCGACGTCCACCGCCATCGAGACCGGAACCCTGGTGTCGGCGGCGGCCGACGCCGTCGTCGTCCGGCTGTTCGAGCCCTACGCCGAGTTGCGGGTCGGGCACATGGAAGTCGGCCTGGTCGTACCCCCTGGCGGAGTGCAGTGCCCCGGCATCACCGTGACGAAGACGTCGGAGCCACGCTCGGTCCGCCCGGGAGTTCAGTTCTCGTGGAATATCGACGTCTCGAACCCCAACGATTGCGACCTCGACAAGGTCCAGGTGATCGACACGCCGGCCAGCACCGCCGCGGTGGCCTGGAAGCCGGTGTCGAGCCTTCCCCGGGCGACGCAGTCCCCCGACGGCTCGCTGGTCTTCGACGCCTTCGGACCGTTGGGCACGGGCCAGACGAAGACCCTCGAGCTCAACGCCGAGGTGGAGCCGGGCTCGGCGCCCGGCACGATCACCAACCGGGCGGTGGCGACCGGAGCCTGCGCCGACGCCCCGATGCGGGGTGACGGGCAGACGACGACGGCGGTCGGAACCGGGCTCGTGCCGGCGGTCCCCGCTCCGGCCGGTGAGGTCGGAGGGACCGGGCCGGGCAGCCCGACCGCCTCGTCGGCCGCAGCTGAGGGCGCCTCGGGCCCGGAAGGCGGGTCGTCCCCTTCGCCGGTGACGCGGAGCGCCTCCGCCGTGGCGCTGGGCGAGTCCACGACGCGGCCGGCCGCCACGGGCGGTGCCTCCGACACGGCTCGGACGGCCGGCGCGCTCCCCCGCAGCGGTGCCGACGCTCTCCCGACCGTGGCGCTCGGCCTGACGCTCCTCGGCTCGGGGCGCGCCTTCCGGCGGGTCAGACCCCGGCGCTGACCCCGGTCAGGTCGACGGCGTCGTCGCCGGCGCGGGCTGAATCGGAATCGGCGTCGTCGCCGCCGGCGCGGACGTCGTCGTGGCCGCCTTGGGAAGCGCGCCTTGCACGACCCGCACGCGTCCGCTGCTCGCCGCGGCGCTCACCGGACCGGCCTCGTCAGTGGCGACCGCAACGGAGACGGTCCGGGTCTTGCCGAACTGCGTCTTGGCCTCGGTGATCTGGAGGACCTTCCCGCCACTGGCGACGACTTTCCCGTTCGAGTCGAGAATGCTGACCGTAGCGCCGAGTTCGACCCCGGGCTCGAGGGTCGAGGTCGTGACGCTGATCGGGGTGGTGTTGGGCGGAGTGGCGAGCGGCTTCGTGGACTTGCTGCCGCTCTCGCTTCCACCGCCCGTGACGAGGGCGACGATCAGGGCGATGAGGAGCATCCCGGCGATCCCGGTGGAGAGGAACGCCCAGCGCTTGTACTTGTCGTCGGCGGCGACCGGGACGCCGGTGCGGGCGTCGGCGTCGAAAAGGTCGTTGAGCGTGACGACGTTGAAGTCGACGGTGTCTTCGAGCGTCGGCATCGCGGCACCCCTTCTGGACCTCGCCCGGTTGCCGGCATGGTAGCGACGAACCGCCGAAAACACACGTGCCCCGTGAGCCGTCCGTTCGGTACGATCCGGCACGTTGGGTGCTCGGTCATTTGGGCCCCACGACAGAAGGAGTCCGGCATGAGCGGTCGCCTCACCGTCACCTCCGGCGAACTTCGCAGCACCGCCGGCGACATGCGCAGTACGGCCAGCAACATCTCGCAGGAGCTCCAGCGGATGATGGGGAAGGTCCGCGAGCTCACCGGAAGCTGGACGGGCCAGGGCGCCAGCGCTTTCAACGGCTACTACGAGGAGTTCAACAAGAGCTGGTCGCAGTGCCAGCAGGCCCTCGACGGCGTGTCCCAGTTGCTCGGGCGGGCGGCCGACGCCTACGACGAGGCCGAGCGCAACATCGCCTCGCAGTTCCAGCGCTGACGGACCGGCCGCTTCGGGTCAGCTCCGATACGGGACCCTGGGCCGGGGGAGGCCGCCATGCATGTCGCTGTCCTGTCGAACGGCACGGAGCGAGAGGTCACCCTCGATCTCGACCCGGAGCAGGAGACCGTCGCCAGCCTGACGGCCGCCGTGACGGGGTCGGCCGACGGCATCGGCGGGCTGCTCGTCGACGGCCGCTTCGTCGACGGGTCGACGCCCCTCGCCCAGGCCGGGCTCCGCCAAGGGTCGGTGCTGCAACCGGCCACCGGGCCAGACGGGGTGGTGCCCGCCGCCGTCGCGCTCGAGCTGCGAATCGTCGGGGGGGCCGACGGAGGGCGCCGCCTCCCGCTCACCCCCGGCTCCCACGTCATCGGCCGGGGCGACGTCGACGTCGACGCCGGGTCCAGAACCGTTTCGCCGACACACGCCAGGCTCGACGTGAGTCCCTCGGGCGAGGCCGTCGTGTCCGATCTCGGTTCCAGGAACGGCATCGTGGTCGAGGGCTACCGGCTCCGGGGTCCCTTGCGGCTGGAGGCCGACCAGGTCGTCCAGCTGGGCGCCGTCCAGCTGACCCTGGCGCCGGCGACACCGCGGGACCGTCCCCAGCTCGGGATTCCACGCCGCACCGGCACCGTCACGTTCAACCGCCAACCCCGCTCGGCCGTCCGGCCGGCGGAGAAGGCCCTCCGGCTTCCCGCCGCCATCCGCCAGCCCTCCACCGGCGTCCGCTTCAGCTGGATGCAGGTTGGCCTTCCCGCCGTGTTCGGGATCGGCATGGGGATCATGGTCAACCCGGCCATGATGGGATTCGCCCTCCTCAGCCCGGCCATGGCGGCGGGGAACTACCTGCAGGACAAGAAGCGGGTGAAGAAGGAGACCGCCGAGGGCAAGGCCGAGGCGGAGCAGACGCTCGAGCAGTTCCGCCGTTCCCTGGTCAACGCCCGCCGGGCCGAGATGGCCCGTCTCCGGGAACGCTTGCCCGATCCCGCCGAGGCCGTCCGCCGGGCCACCGCCCCGAGCACGCACCTCTGGGAACGGCGCCGGAACCACGACGACTTCCTCCAGCTCCGGCTCGGGACGGCCACGGTCGACTGGACCCCTCCGCTGGAGAACGCCCCGGGATCATTCGGCGCCGCCGCCGAGCCGCCCCCCGACGTGAGCAGCGCCCTGAGCCAGCTGGGGAAGCTGCCGCTGGCGCCCATCGGCCTCGACCTCACGCCGGGCAACAGCCTCGGCGTGGTCGGTGACCGGGCGGTGGTTCGGGCGCTGCTCCGCAGCCTGGTCTGCCAGGCCGCGGTCCATCACGGCCCGGCCGATCTCCGTATCGCCGTCCTCACCGAGCCGGCCCGGGTGGCGGACTGGGACTGGGCCAAGTGGCTCCCCCACACCGCCAGCCTCGACGAGGCCTCCGGGCGGCGCATGCTCGCCTCGACCCCGACCGAGATCGAGGGCGTGCTGTCGGAACTGGCGGCCGCCGCCCCGGCGGCGGGATCCGGCTTCGGCGCCGGCGATAAGCCCGCCGCGCCCGTCACCCTCGTGGTCATCGACGCCGACGGCCTCACCGAGGGCCGCAACTCCCATGCCCGGGAACTGCTGACCGGGGCCGGTGCGCCGGTGGCCGGCATCGTGGTCGCCGGGAGCGTCGATCGGCTCCCGGCGGTCTGCACCCGCATTGCCGAAATCGACGGGCCGGACGGCGCGATCCGCTACCGGGAGCCGGCGACGCGACTGGAGATCCCCGACGTGCTCGTGGCCGGCCTGACCGAGCCGCTGGCCCGGGACTGCGCCCGGGCCCTCGCCGGTTTCGAGGACCCGGAGGTCGCCGTCCGGGGCGCCGACCTGCCGGACCGGGCGTCCCTTCTGACCCTCCTCCAGATCGAGCCCACGCCGGAGGCGGTGCTCGGGCGGTGGCGCCAGGCCGGGAACGTCCCCGGCATCTCCGGGCCCATCGGAGTGGCGGAGACCGGCCCGCTCACGATCGACCTCGTGAGCGACGGGCCGCACGGCCTCATCGCCGGCACCACCGGCGCCGGCAAGAGCGAGCTGCTCCGGAGCATGGTGGCGTCGTGGGCGGCGTCCGTCGACCCCGAGCACCTGAACTTCGTCCTGGTCGACTACAAGGGCGGGAGCGCCTTCGCCCAGTGCGCCACCCTGCCCCACACGGTCGGCATGGTGACCGACCTCGACGAGCACCTTGGCCAGCGGGCGCTGCGGTGCCTCGAAGCCGAGCTGCGCTACCGGGAGCAGCGGCTCCGCGACGCCGGCGTCAGCGACCTGAAGGAGTACCTGACGCAGGGGCACCCGGATCCGCTCCCCCGGCTCGTGGTCATCATCGACGAGTTCGCCACGATGGTCGCCGAACTGCCCGACTTCATCGACTCCCTGGTGGGGATCGCCCAGCGGGGCCGGAGCCTCGGGGTTCACATGATCCTCGCCACCCAGCGGCCGGGCGGCGCCGTCAACAACAACATCCGGGCCAACACCAACCTGCGCATCTCGCTGCGGGTGCAGGACGTGGCCGAGTCGGTCGACGTGCTCAACTCGCCGTTGGCGGCGACGATCGCCCGCTACCAGGCCGGCCGGGGCTACGTGCGACTCGGCCCCGCCGAGGTCTTCCCGTTCCAGGCCGCGTTGGTGACCGGCGTCACGGTGGCCAAGGAGTCGACCGGCGTCGGGATCGCCGACTTCGGCTTCGGCCCCGAGCCACCGCGGCCGGCGAGGGCCCAGCCATCCATTTCGACCCATGACCTCTCCTCCGATCTGGAACAGCTCGTGGCCGCCACCGCCGGCGCGGCCCGGAACGCCTCCATGGCCGTTCCCCGGCGGCCGTGGCCCGACCCGCTGCCGTCCGAGGTTCTGCTGGCCGAGGTGGCGGCCGAGGCAACGGAATCGACGCCGCTCGCCGTGGCGGTCGGGTTGGCCGACGATCCCGACCGGCAGCGGCAGATCCCGTTCTTCTTCGACCCCGGGGCCGGCAACCTGCTGCTCTACGGGGTCTCCGGCGCGGGCTCGACGACCGCCCTGGCGACGCTGGCGCTGGCGCTGGCCGAGGCCCATCCGGTCGAGCGGGTGCAGCTCTATGTTCTCGACTTCGGGACGCAGGCGCTCGCTCCGCTGGCCGACCTGCCCCATGTCGGCGCCGTGGTCGGGTCCTCCGACAAGGAGCGGCAATCTCGGCTCCTCCGCTTCCTGTCCGGCGAAATGGACCGTCGTCGCCAGTGGGTGGCCGGCTCGGGCGGCGGCCGGCTCAACGCCGGCCTGCCGGGGTCCCCGTTCCCACTGATCGCCCTGCTGCTCGACAACTTCGGCGGCTTCGGCTCGGAGGACTCCAGCGGCTCGGCTCGGGATCAGCTCGCCCGCCTGGTGGCGGACGGTCCGGGGCTCGGGATCATCGTGGTGGCCACGGCGGACCGGCCGGCGACCGTCCCGTCCGCCATTTCCAACCTCGTCCCCCAGAAACTGGCGTTCCGCCTCGGCGAGACGCAGGACTTCAGCTTCTTCGGCATTTCTCCTCGCGCCGTCCCCAAGCTCGACCCCGGCCGGGCGATCGACGTGGCGTCCCGGCTCGAGGTGCAGCTGGCTCTGCCGGGAGCGGACGGGCTGGCGTCGGCGGTGACGGCCCTGGCCGAGAAGGTCGGCCCTGTCCCAGCGGGGCAGAGGCCGCCGGTGATCGGCGTCCTGCCCGAGGACGTCGTTGTCACCCAGATCGACGGAATGCTGGTCCTGGACGAATTGGCGTGGACGGTGCCGCTCGGCGTCGGGGACACATCGCTCGGGCCCGTGGCGGTGCGCCTGCACGAGGGCGAGCATCTGCTCCTGACGGGGCCGTCCCGGTCCGGGAAGAGCACCACACTCGACGCCGTCGCGGCCGCGGTGGCGGCCAAGCGGCCGGACGTGGTGATCTCGGTGGTGGCGTTGCGCCGCTCGCCGCTCACGACCTCGCCGGGGGTGCGCCGCCTGGCCCGCACGGCCGAGGAGATGCATACCGTGGTCCAGGAGGCGCTGGCCGATCCCGCCCCGCAGCTGCTGCTGGTCGACGACTGCGACAGCGTTGACGACCTCCAGAACATGCTCACCCGGGCGGTCGACGAGACCCGGGTCGACTTCCACGTCATCGCCGCCGGCCGGGCCGACGCCCTGCGCCAGGCCTACGGACACTGGACGCAGGGACTCCGGCGTTCCCGGCTCGGATTGGCCCTCAAGCCGGATCTCGACCGGGACGGCGACCTCTGGGGGGCCAGCCTGCCCCGGAAGGGTCCCGACCAGTTCCCGCCGGGCCGGGGCTACCTCGTCGTCGAGGGCGAGGTGGAGCTCACCCAAGCGGCGCACCGGTAGGAGGCGAAGTGGAGGGCCGCATCGACGTCACGCCGGAGGAGCTGATCGACAGCGGCCAGCAACTCAAGGTCATCGCCGAGGACCTGGGCCACGCCCACGACCGCGTGAAGGGCCTTCTGAGCGTCCAGCTGGGTTCCAAACGGATCGACTCGGCGTTGAACGCCTTCGCCGACCACTGGCACTACGGCATGAACAAGATGGTCGGCAAGGTGGACATGACCGGTGAGGCGCTGCTGTCCGCCGGCCGGCAGTACGCCGCGGTCGACGCGACGGTGGCCTCAGGGACTCGAGCGGGGTTGTAACGGCGATGACAGACTGGCAGTTTCCGGGTCTGGGGTTCGACCCGCTGCCGGGGAACCCCCAGGTCGCCAGGGACCTCGAGAACGACGCCCGCATTTTCGGGCAGCGGATGACCGACCAGGCCACGGAGCTGCGGAAGCTGGCCTGGAAGGACGGCTGGCAGGGCGAGGCGGCCGAGGTCTTCTCCCAGCACCTCAAGACCCTGCCCCTCGATCTGGAACGGTGCGGCGAGGCCTTCACCGGCCTGGCCGACGCCCTCGCCACGTACGCCGGCGCCTTCGAGGTCGCCAAACGCACCACCGTCGCCGATCTGGAACAGCGCGCCGTCACGGCCCGCCAGAACATCCAAGCCGCCGACGCCGCCTTCCATACCCCGGTCATCTCCGCCCCCGGCGACTGCCCCCCGCCGCCCGACCGCAAACCCCTCGACGACGCCCAGGACGAACTCGGCGCCATCCTGCGCCAGGCCCACGGATTCGCCGACAAGTTCAACGACAGCGCCGACGTCCAGCACCTCGAGCACGTCATCAGCAAGGTGCTCACCCACTACGCGCCCGACGAACCCGGCTGGAACATCATCAAGCACTGGGCCGGCGCGGTCTTCGAGGCCACCGGAATCGAGGACCTGCACCGGTTCATCAATGAGCACGCCGAGTTCTTCAACCACCTCGCCGGCTTCCTCTCCGAACTGTCCGGCGTCGTCGGCCTCGTCGCGCTCCCCGCGATGTTCTTCCCACCCCTCGGCACCGCTCTCGGCGTCGGAATCCTCGGCCTGACCGCCGCCTCGGCCAGCATCAAGACCTCCCTCTACGCCGGCCACGCCCGAGATGCCAACGGCAACCTCCTGGTCAGCGGCGGCAACCTCATCCACTCCTACGTCGACGTCGCGCTCAGCGCCGCCGCTGTCGGCATCACGGCCCGTATCAACGAAGCTGGCAAGTTGGCCGCAGGTAACGAGACGACCTTCGGAAAGGAAGTGGCACGGCAGTTTGAGAGGGACACGTTTTCGAAGGCATTCCGAGCACCGGGGGCAGCCGTGGAACGAATCCAAGAACTCGGTGTGAAGGCCGGCGCAAAGGCAATCGCCAAGACGGGTCTCGAGGACTTCGCGGAGGAC
>JAICYE010000465.1 GCA_025934385.1 Acidimicrobiia bacterium
CCGCGGCCACGAGCGGCATCACACTGAGGCCGACGTTGGAGATGTGCTTGCTCCAGTGGTTGGTCGGGAACAGCAGGATCCAGAGGATCCAGGCCGCGGCCGCGGCCGCACCGGCGCTGAGCAGCGGCTTCGACCGGACCCGGGTGTAGAGCGCGGCGGCGTTCTCCATGGCCTCGGTAACGGGCCGCCGGCGGCCGCGCTTGAGGCCGGTCCGGCCGGATCGGGGCCGGTGGCGGCCGTTTCGCCCGACCCCGGCCACCGCCGTGCGGCAACGGGCCCGCCGCCTGTTCGGCTTTCCCGCAGCACCCTGCGGCGCTCCCGCCTCGGGGGAAACGGGTGAAACTCCCTAATCCACCACGTAGAAGGCGTCGAGGCGGGCCTGGAAGAACGCCAGCCGCCCCTTGAGGTCGTCCCGCTCCGGGCGCGGGTCCTCGTAGGCCCAGGCGATGTTGCCGGCTCTCCGCCAGCCGACGTCGATGTTCCAGTACGTCGCCTCGCCCTTGAACGGGCAGGTGGTGCGGTGGTCCGTCCGCTCCAAGAGGTCCATGCGGACGTCGTCCATCGGGAAGTAGGTGACCGGCGCCAGGCCCGTCTCCCGCAGGAGGAGGGCGCTGCCGCTCTCGGCCACGGTCTGCCCGCCGAAGATCGCCCGGACGGTTCCGGTGATCGGCTCGGTGGTGATCGTGTGGCCGCGGGGGCCGGCGGCCGGGGCGGGCGCCGTCCCCTCCGGCGACCACGGGTACTCCAGCCGCCGGGCCTCGGCCTCGGCCGCCTCCCGGCCGGCCAGGCGGTCGACGAGGTGGAGACCGAGGTCGATGCCGCTCGTCACGCCGCCGGCGGTGACGAGGCCGCCGGCGTCGACCACCCGCCCGTCGGCCACCTTCACCCCGGCCGCCTCCAGATCGGCCCTGGCGCCCTGGTGCGTCGTGGCCGGCCGGTCGCCGATCACGCCGGCCCGGGCCAGGAGCATGGCGCCGGTGCAGACCGCGGTCAGCAGCACGCCGGCCTCGGCCGCCGCCCGGATGAGCGGGAGCCAGTCGCCCCGCTCGGCCTCGGCCCAGGCGCCGGTGGCCGCCCGGGCGACCCAGCCGCCGCCCGGCACCAGCAGGACGTCGGCGCCGGGTTCGTAGACGGCGTCGGCCCGCAGCCGCAGGCCGTGCTGGCCCGTCACCTCGAGGGGCTCCGTACGGGTCACGAGCCGGATGGCGATGTCGGCGCCCTGCGCTGCCGCCCCCCGCAGCACCTCCAGCGGGCCCACGGCGTCGAGCTCGTCGACCCCGTCGAACAGCACGATGTCGATGGTGGTCGTCATGTCGTTGGTCAACCTCCCCCACCGCAGAGATGTTCCTGGGATGTCCCGGCGGAAGGTTTGCTCCTTTTATGCCACTTTTCGTGAGGATTGGCCCACGGAGAGCGTTTAGAACCCCTCCCCGGTGGCAAGAGCATCCGAACATGGAAGACCGCGAAGAGCACGCACTGAACGAAGTGGACCGAATCGCCGTGGCGGTGAACTACCTCCGCCTTCTGCTCGTGGCGGCCACGGCCGCGGAGATCCGGGCCCGGACCAAGGGCCTCGCCGCGGATCGACTCCGCGATCAGCCGCCACTGCCATAGGGTCGGGTCAGGATCTCGAGGACGTGCCCGTCGGGGTCGTCGAAGTAGCAGCCCCGTCCGCCGTCCCGGGTGTTGATCTCGCCCGGGACGTCGTGGTGGGGATCGGCCCAGTAGGGCATGTTCCGGGAGCGGATACGGCCGAAGATCTCGTCGAACTCCGCCTCGCCGACCAGGAAGGCGTAGTGCTCGTGGAGGATCTCGCCGTCACCGTGGTCGACGAAGTCGAGCGTCACGTCGTTGTCGACGACGACGCCGAGGAACGGACCGAACGGCTTCGGCTCGCCGAGGCCGAGGATCTCGGCCAGGAAGGCGGCCGACGCCCCCTTGTCCCGGGCGTGGACGATCGTGTGGTTGAGCTGGACGGGCATGCCTACTCCCTTCCCTGGGATCTTTCCTAGGATCTCAAGTGGACTTGAAGGTTCTCGGAGGGGTGGGGTGGAGCCGGAGCTGGCCATCGGCGAGGTGTCGGAGCGTTCGGGCCTGGCCGTGTCGGCCATCCGGTTCTACGAGGACAGGGGGCTGATCGGCTCGACCCGCACGGCCGGGGGGCAGCGCCGGTTCCGCCGCGACGTCCTCCGCCGGCTGGCCTTCATCCAGGCGGCGCAGCGGGTCGGCCTGTCGCTGGACGAGATCGGCGGCGCCCTCGGCGTACTGCCCCCCGACGAGGGCCCGAGCGGGTTGCAGTGGCGCCGGCTTTCGGCCTCCTGGCGCCCCCTGCTCGACGAGCGGATCGCCCTGCTCACCGCCCTGCGGGACCAGCTCGACCACTGCATCGGCTGTGGCTGCCTGTCGCTCGAGCGCTGCCGCCTGCGCAACCCCGGGGACCGGGCCGCCCGGCTCGGACCCGGCGCCCGCTACCTGCTCGGCGATCATCCGGCGTTCACTCCGGGCGACACCTCCGAGCCCCCGGCCTGAACGTCTTCGGCTTCCGGCGCCGGCTCGGGGGCCGGCCCCGGCCCAGGGCCGGCCGGGTGCAGGATC
>JAICYE010000148.1 GCA_025934385.1 Acidimicrobiia bacterium
ATCGTCGCCCCGGCGAACCTTCCCCGGGTCCGTACCGCCGGCAGCCGCTCCACCCGGGCCGCCGACCCCGCCGCCCCGAGGGAGAGCGGCGTCTGGGCCGTCGTCGTCGGCATCGACGACTACCCGGGCACCGACGCCGACCCCCCGGCCGCCGTGGCCGACGCCCGGGAGGTCGACAGCGCCCTGGCCGCCTACGGAGTGCCGCTCAGCCACCGGCTCGTCCTCCTCGACAAGCAGGCGACCGGCGACAACATCCGCGGCGCCTTGAACTGGATGACGGCCCGGGCGACCGCGGACTCCACGGCGGTGTTCTTCTACTCCGGCCACGTCCGCCAGGTGGCGGGCGACCCCGACCACGACGGTGAGTGGGTCGACGAGGCGATCGTCGGCGCCGATGGCGACAACGTCTACGACGGGCAGGTCGCCGACATCCTCCGGGGGCTCGAGGCCCGCACGGCCTGGCTGGGGATCGCCGCCTGCT
Organism: Acidimicrobiia bacterium; assembly: GCA_025934385.1. The sequence goes on from JAICYE010000148.1 coordinate 482, forward strand.
ACGGCGGAGGCTTCGACGACGCCCTCGCCCCGGGCCGCGTCCTCACCGCCGCCGCCGGGGAGAACGACGTGGCCTACGAGAACTCCGGTCTCGGCCACAGCTACATGGTGGAGTACATGGTCCACCGGGCCATGCTGGAGGGGAAGGCCGCCGGTTCGGTGCAGGACTCCTTCGCCTGGGCCAAGGCCCAGATCGCCCGCGACTACCCCAATCGCCAGCCGGTGATGATCGACCGCTCCCGGGGGCCGGTGGTGCTCGGCCGCCCCGTCCCCGCCTCCGACAACCGCCGGCCGCCGGCTGCCGCCCAGCCGCCCTCGCAGTCGAAGAACCCCCAGCCGGGCGGGTCGGCGCCGCCGCCCACCGCTCCCGAACCCAAGCCCGGCCAGAGCCCCTGCGCCCAGGTCCTGAGCGTCACGGTCTGTTCGGACAAGCGGTCGAACGGACCCCGCTGAGAACAGCGGCGGCCGGGGCTCGCCGCCCCGGGCCGCCGGCCCGCGGAGAGAGTGGGATTTGAACCCACGGGGGGTTGCCCCCCACACGCTCTCCAGGCGTGCCGGTTCGGCCGCTCCCGCATCTCTCCTTGGATTGCGTGGCCCTCGGGCCACTGAGCGACGGTAGCATGGGGGGCGGACCGTGCTAGGCGGGGAGCTCGTGGTGCCCTGTACCCCAAATCCACGTATGGGGGGCTGAATTCCCGCCCGAGGTCCGACCAGTTTCAGGAGTTCGGCCCGCACGCAGCGACGATGGCCGGGTCCTGCGCAACGGGGTCCCGCGAACCGAGTCAGGGCCGGGAGGCAGCAGCTCTCAGCGGACCACCCCGTGTGCCGCAGGGTCGCCTGGCCTGAGCGAGCGACGGTGTTGGTGCCTGAGGCTGCCGGATCGACGGCGGGTGCACGGTCCCAGACCGCAACGCGGGCTGGGACCGGGGGAAGCATGCACCCCCGGTCTGTATTTCTGGGCGGCTACCGCCGCCTCCCGGCCGGCCTCCCGCCGGCCTCCTCCTTGGTGACGGGCCTCCGGCCCGCCACCGGCCGTGTCCGGTGATCGCTGCGACGTGCCCTCCGGCACCCTCCTTACCGTCGGAGGTGCCCGGTAGGGTGGCGGTGTTATGGCGTTCCAGTCGCTCTACCGCAAGCACCGGCCCCAGACCTTCGCCGAGCTCGTCGGTCAGGAGGCGGTCAGCACGGCGCTGCGCAACGCCGTCCGGGAGGGCCGGGTCGGCCACGCCTACCTCTTCTCCGGCCCGAGGGGGACGGGGAAGACCACCACCGCCCGCTTGCTGGCCAAGGCGCTGAACTGCACCGGCGACCGCTCGACCCTGCCACCGGGCGAGCCCTGTAACGGCTGTCCATCGTGTGTGGAGATCACCGCCGGCACCTCGATGGACGTCGTGGAGCTCGACGCCGCCTCCAACCGGGGCGTCGGGGAGATGCGGTCGCTGCTGGAGCGGGTCGCCTACCGCTCGGCCGGCGGCGCCCGGAAGGTCTACATCGTCGACGAGGTCCACATGCTGACCAAGGAGGCGTCGACGGCGCTGCTCAAGACGCTGGAGGAGCCGCCCGACCACGTCATCTTCGTGCTGGCCACCACCGACCCGCAGATGGTGCTGCCGACGATCCGGTCCCGCACCCAGCACTTCGAGTTCTCGCTGCTGTCGGCCGACCGCCTGGCCGCCCACCTGGCCGACATCGCCACCCGGGAGGGCGTCGAGGCCGACACTGACGCCCTGGCCACCATCGCCCGGCGGGCCGGCGGTTCGGCCCGCGACGCCCTGTCGCTCCTCGACCAGGCGCTGGCCTACGGCGAGGGCAGCCTGCGGCCGGAGCAGGTCGCCGCCCTCTTCGGGGGGACGGCCACCTCCGCCCGGGGAGCCATCGTCGATGCGCTGGCCGCCGGCGACGTCCCGGCCCTGCTGGAACGGCTCGACGCCCTGCTCGGTGCCGGCGTCGATGCCCGCACCCTGGCCGACGACCTGCTCCGCCACCTCCGGGAGATCTTCCTCGTCCTGTCGTCCCCGGGCCGGGTCCGGCTCGAGACGCCCGAGGAGGAGCGGGCCGGGCTCGCCGCCCAGGGGGAGGCACTGGGGGCGGCCGGCGTCGTGCGGGCGCTCGAGACCCTCGGGGAGGCTGCGATCGAGATCCGCCGGGCCCCCGACCCCCGGCTCGTGCTCGAGGTGACGCTCGTCCGCCTCGCCCGGCGCGACGTCAGCACGATCGAGGCCCTGGCCGAGCGCCTGTCCCGGCTGGAACGGGCGCTGGACGACCTCCGGGGGGGCGCCCGGGCTGTCGGGCCGTCGACCACCGAGCCCCCCGCCGGACCGTCTCGGCCCGAGGCCCGCACGGGGCCCCAGGCGGCGCTCGGAGCGCTGCGGAAGGGCGCGGCACCAGCACCGGGCGCGATGCGACCGCCGTCCGCTCCTCCTCCGGCCGCGGAACCCGAACCGGAACCGGCTCCGGAGGCGGCCGAGGCGCCGCTCACGCTCGACGACGTCGCGGCCGCCTGGGCCAAGGCGGTCGAGGGCTTCCGGCCTCGGCTCAAGGCCATGGCCAAGGAGGCGCATCCGATCCGGGTCGACGGCGACACCGTGGTGCTGGGCCTGCCGTCGCGCTTCGAGAAGGTCCACCTCCCGACGATCACCGGCGAGACGGCCGCCGTGGCCGGCGTCCTGTCCGAGCTGCTGGGCCGGCTGGTCCGGCTGAGCGTGGTGCTCGACGACGACGTCGTGTCGCCCCACGCCGCTCCACCGCCGTCGGGGGGGGCGGCGCCGGTCGAGATCGGTGAGGGTGACGGCGGCGCCGACGCCATGGCGGCGGAGATGGCCCGTCCGGCGGAGCCGGCCGGAGGGGGGCGGGGGGTAGATTCTCCCGTCGGCCTGGTCATCGAGACGTTCGGGGCCAGCATCGAGAGCGAGACCGTGAGGGAGTGACCATCATGGCCAGCAAGAACGAGATGAACCAGATGATGAAGCAGGTTCAGAAGATGCAGGCCGACATGATGGCCACCCAGGAGAAGCTCGCCGCGGAGACCGTCGAAGCGTCGGTCGGCGGAGGGGTGGTCAAGGCCGTCGTCACCGGGTCGGGGACGCTGGAGTCGATCACCATCGACCCGGGCGCGGTCGATCCCGACGACGTCGAGATGCTGCAGGACCTCATCGTGGCCGCCGTCAACGAAGGGCTGCGGCTGGCCCAGGAGCTGCAGTCCCAGAGCTTCGGCGGGATCACCAACGCCCTCGGCGGCCTGGGCGGCGGCCTCGGCGGCCTCTTCGGGCAGTAGACACGACCGGCGTGTACGAGGGCCCGGTCCAGAGCCTGGTCGACGAACTGGGTCGCCTTCCGGGCATCGGGCCGAAGTCGGCCCAGCGCATCGCCTTCCACCTCCTCCGCCTTCCGGCGGAGGACGCCAAGCGCCTGGCCACGGCCATCGTCGAGGCCAAGGAGCGGGTGTCGTGGTGCCGGCGCTGCTTCAACATCGCCGAGGGCGAGGAGTGCCGGTACTGCCGCGACGACACCCGCGACCCGACCCTCATCTGCGTGGTGGAGGACGCCCGCGACATCGTGGCCGTCGAACGCACCCGGGAGTTCCGGGGCCTGTACCACGTGCTCGGCGGCGCCATCTCCCCCATCGAGGGCATCGGCCCGGAGCAGCTCCGGATCCGGGAGCTGCTCGGCCGGCTGGGCGACGAGGGCGTGAAGGAGGTCATCCTGGCCACCAATCCCAACATCGAGGGCGAGGCCACCGCCATGTACCTCGCCCGGCTGTTGCAGCCACTCGGCGTGCGGGTCACCCGGATCGCCAGCGGCCTGCCGGTCGGCGGGGATCTCGAGTACGCCGACGAGATCACCCTCGGCCGGGCCTTCGAGGGCCGCCGGGAAGTCGGGAGCTGAGTCAGCCCCGGGCGGCCTTGGCTTCGGCCAGGGCTTCGAGGAACTCCTCGGGGTGCAGGCCCGGAGGGGCGCCGGCCACCTTGGGCCGGAGCCGCTCGGCCAGCTCCCAGGCCAGCCGGCCCCGGGCGGCCGGGTCGAGCTGCGCCCGCCGCTCGAGGAACCGGCGGACGGTGACGAGCTCGAACGACGTGATGCCGCTGACGTCCCAGGCGGCGTAGCGATCGGCGACGGCGAAGTCGGGGACGGCCGTCGACGGAGGGGCGGCCAGCGGCGCCCGCCGTTCCCGCACCACCAGCGTGCCGGCGGCGAGGTCCCCGAGGCGCTGGTTGCGCCGGCTCAGCAGGACGCTGGCCGCGCCCACGGCGTAGATCCCCGGCAGCCCGTCGACGAGGCGGAGGAGGTTGCGGACGGCCGAGGCCAGGAACCCGACCGGCTCGCCGCCCAGGCGGACGACCCTCAAGCCCGCCGCCCGCTTTCCGGGGGGGCGCCCAGAGGCCAGCGTCTCGAAGGCGACGTCGTAGCCGAACCACACCAGGAAGGTGGCCACGAGCAGCAGAGCCACGACGAACCCACCGACCGCGTCGTCGCCGGCGGCCGCGGCGACGACCCACAGGGCGCCCACGACGCCGCCCTTGATCAGCAGATCGACGAGGGTGGCCACCAGGCGGGACCCCAGCCCGGCCAGGACCAGCTCGAGCTCCACGCCTTCGGGGGTGGGGATCGAGATCCGGTCCTCGTAGGTCACAGCGCAGATGATCCCCTACCGTGTCGGCCCACATGAATCTCGATGCCTTCGTCCGACGGCGTACGCCGGAGTGGGAGGAGCTCGGCCGGCTGGTGGAGGGCGCCGGCCGCCGCCCGGAGCGGCTGGGGCCGGCTGGCGTGCGCCGGCTGGGAGCGACGTACCGGGCAGCGGCGGCCGACCTCGCCCTGGCCCGGCGGCGCTGGCCCGGCGACCCGGTCACGGTCCGGCTGGAGGACCTCGTCGGCCGGGCCCGGCACCTCGTCTACGCCAGCCACAGCCGGAGCGCCTCGCTCCGCCACTTTCTCTCCCGGGGGTACTGGCGCCTGGTGCGGGAGCGGATCGGGCTGGTGGGGCTGTGCTGGCTGCTCATGATCGTCCCGGCGGCACTGGTGGGGGCCTGGGCCGCCTCCGACCCGGCCGCCGCCGCCCGCTTCCTGCCCGGCCAGTTCCGGGGCGTCGGCGAGCACGGCGGGGGCGACCTCGGCCTGGCCCTCGGCCGGCAGGCCACGCTGGCCGGCCAGATCCTGACCAACAACATCCAGGTCTCGTTCGTGGCCTTCGCCGGCGGCATCCTGGCCGGCGTCGGGACCACGCTCATCCTGCTCTATAACGGCGCCCTGATCGGCGGCGTCGGGGGGCTTACCGTGGCCGCCGGTCGGCCCGGCCCGTTCCTGTCGCTGGTGGCTCCCCACGGCGTCCTCGAGCTGTCGGTTATCGCTGTCAGCGGAGCGGCGGGGTTCTCCGTCGGCTGGGCCCTGATCGATCCCGGCCGGCGCAGCCGCCGGGCGGCGCTGGGCCTCGGGGCCCGGCGGGGAGCCGAGATCGTGCTGGGGACGATGCCGTGGTTCGTGCTGGCCGGGCTCGTCGAGGGTTTCGTGACCCCGACGAGCCTGCCGCTGGGCGGTGCCGTGGCCGTCGGCCTGCTGGTGGCCGCCCCCTACTGGACGCTGGTGTTCTGGCGGGGGCGGCCGGAGCCGGCCGACGCGAGC
>JAICYE010000334.1 GCA_025934385.1 Acidimicrobiia bacterium
ACGTCGTCGTCGGTCAGCGTCTTCGGGCCGAACACCGGCATCGTGCCGGGGCCGACCCGGATGGCCTCGGCCACCTCCTCCCGGGAGGACGACGTGACCGGCGGAGCGTACGTCTCCGGGCCGCCGGTGTCGGGGGCGCCGCTGCGCTGCGCCGCCGACAGGGTGCCGCCGATGCCGGTCGAGGAGTGGCAGGCGGCGCAGTTGGCCAGGTACAGCTCGGCGCCGCGGGACAGGGACTGCGGGTTCGGCGACAGCTGCGGGACCGGCGGACCGGCCTGGCCGAGGCCGGCCAGGTAGCCGACGATCGCCTCCCGGTCCCGGTCGGAGTACGCCGTCGTCGCCGCGCCCCGCCGCATCGGGTCGTCGGGTTTGCGCAGCGGCATCCGCCGGCTGCGGAGCACGAAGTCGACGTCGGCCGGGCCCTTGGTGCCGGAGCGGAGGTCGGGCGCCCGGGGGCTGCCCTCGGCCGAGGCGCCGTGGCACCAGGCGCAGTCCCGCAGGTACAGCACCTTTCCGGTGTCGCCGGCGTGGCCGCCCTGCTGCGATGCCGGCATCGGCGGGACGGAGGCGTGGAACGGCCCGACGTCGTGTTCGCTGCAGGCGACACCGCCGCCGAGCAGCACGGACCCGACCGCCAACGCCGCCAGCAGCCGGCCCTTCACCGTTCGGCTCCCAGCAGCGCCGCCGCCTCGGCCGCCTCCGCCGCCACCGCCGCCTCCCGCCGCAGCCGCCGGACACCGACGTCGCGCAGCAGTTGGCGGAACAGCATCAGCAGCGTCACGAAGTAGACCACGTCGGCCGGCACCCACATGATGACGCCGGCCAGCTGCTGGTCGGCCAGCGCCGCGTCGGCGCCGTGGGCGGCATAGGCGGCGTAGAGCGGCGTGGTGGCGAAGGTCAGCGCCGCCGACAGCCAGATGTTGGTGAGCATGGCGGCGAAGACGAACCCGCACGTCGCCCCGAGCCCGAGGCGGCGCCGGGGGCCGGGATCGAGGACGATGGTCCAGAACAGGAACCCGCCGGCCAGGAACGTGACGTGCTCCAGGCCGTGGACGGCGTCGTTGTGCAGGGCGGCGTCGTAGAGCCGGGGCAGGTGCCAGGCCCAGAACCCGCCGACGGCCACGGTCAGCACGATGATCGGGTTCGTGGTCACGCGCCGGGCCAGCCGCCAGCCCGGCCGGTGCAGCGCTCGCCCCAGCCGGGCCCGGGCCGGCACCGGCAGCGCCTCCACCAGCAGTGCCCCCGGGCGGCCCGCCACCAGCAGCGGCGCCGCCGCCAGGATCAGCAGCAGGTGCTGGGTCATGTGGACCGAGAAGCGCCGGGCCGCCGCGCCGTCGAGCGGCGGGGAGAGGGCCACGGCCACCACGGCGAGGCCGGCGACGAAGTACGCCGCCCGCCGCCGGTCCCGGCTCCGGTGCACCGCCGCGGCGTTCACAGCAGCGACTGGCAGCGTTTCAGGATCAGCGGAATGGCGAACCCGGAGACGATCAACAGCAGGAAGACGATGCTGTTGGCCATGCCGGCCAGCGCCATCCAGTGGGCGACGTCGCGGCGGTGCGAGCCCGGGGGACAGGGGGTGTCCCCCTGACAAGGGCGGCGTGAGCCGCCAACGGCGGTGCTGACGCCGCCCACCGGCACGACCGACGTCCGCCGCCAGGCCCGGACCGACGTCGCCAGGGCGGCCAGGACCACCAGCGTGACGGCGGCGTCCACCATCACCACCCAGAGCCGCACGTCGAGGCCGAGGATCTCCCCGCGGTGGGTCGTGTTGGACGGGCTGCAGGCCAGGAACTCCTCCCACTGGTAGTTGACGTTGAGCTGGCCGAACCACAGCATCGGCCCGGCCAGCACGCCGAACCACAGCGACTTCGAGCCGGACAGACCGGTGGCCATCAGAGGTGCGGGGAGAGGTAGAGGGTGGTGAGGACGAACAGCCAGACGACGTCGACGAAGTGCCAGTACATGACGAAGTTCTGCACGCTCACGTGGTGGTGGCGGTCGAACGCCCCCTGCCAGGCCCGCATCTGCACCCAGGCGTTCATCATGAGGCCGACGAACACGTGGGCGCCGTGGAGGCCGGTGATCGTGAAGAACAGGGAGCCGTAGGCGTCGGTGCGGGGCGTGAACTCGTGGCGGGCGATGTCGGGGTATTCCTTGGCCAGTTGGAGGACGAGGAAGATCGCCCCGAGGACGAAGGCGATCGCCAGGTACGCCTTCAGCTTCTTCGTCTCACCCTTCTTGACGGCGTGATGGGCCATGTGCACCGGATAGCTGGAGCTCCAGAGGATGGCGCTCATGATCAGCACCAGCTTGAGCTTCGGATCCTCGATGCCGTCGGGGGGCCAGACCGGGCCGGAGCGGAACCGGAGGTAGAAGTAGCTGACGAGCAACAGCGTGAAGAGCGTCGCCTCGACGCCGATGAAGAGCACCATCCCCCACCAGCCGAAGTTCTTCGGCCCGGCCCCGGCGGTCGGCAGGAGCTCGTCGGGTTGCCCGGTCGGGACGAGCAGCGGAGCCTCACCGGTCAGCGCCATCTCATGTCTCCTGCGTCTCGCCCCGGGGCCAGAACCAGCCGCCCGTGCAGACCACGGCCGCTGCCCCGGCGGCGATCCAGAAGAACGGCGACCGGATCACCAGCCCAAGGAAGATGAAGAACAGGGCGATGGTGAGCAGCAGCGGCCACGGCGACTCGTGGGGCATCGCCACGACCACCTCGGGTTCGGCCTCCAGCAGGCTGGTGCACAAGGTGTTGTGGCCGCCGCCGAGCCCTCGCCCCCCGGCCTCGACCGGCTGGCCGTGGGGGCCGAGCTCGGGCTGGTCCCACATCGGTTCGCGGCTGCGGACGGTCGGGATGTTCTCGAAGTTGTACTCGGCCGGCGGCGACGTCGTGGCCCACTCCAGCGTCTCGCCCCCCCAGGGGTCGTCGCCGGCCTCCTTCCCCCGCTTGGCGCTCCACACCCAGTTGATGAACGTGATGAGGATCCCGAGGGCCAGGACGAAGGCGCCGATCGTCTCCAGCAGGTTGAGCGAATCCCAGCCCTGGCCCGCCTGGTAGGTGTACATGCGGCGGGGCTGGCCCCGCAGGCCGAGGATGTGCATGGGGAAGAACAGCGCATTGAAGCCGACGAACATCAGCCAGAAGCTGGCCTGGCCCCAGCCCTCGTGGAGCAGGCGGCCGGTCATCTTCGGGGCCCAGAAGTAGATCCCGGCGAAGATCGGGAACATCGCCCCGCCGACCAGCACGTAGTGGAAGTGGGCGACGACGAAGTAGGTGTCGGTCACCTGCTGGTCGAGCGGGATGGCGGCCAGCATCGGGCCGGACAGGCCACCGATGACGAACAGGATGATGAAGCCCAGGATGAACAGCATCGGCGTCTTGAGGACGGGCTTGCCGGCCCACAGCGTGGCCAGCCAGGCGAAGATCTGCACGCCGGACGGGATCACGACGAGGAAGCTGGTCAGCGAGATGAACCCGAGGCCGATCGTCGGGAGCCCCACCGCGAACATGTGGTGGACCCACACGCCGAAGCTGATGAGGGCGATGGCCATCTCGGCCAGAACGATGTAGGTGTAGCCGATCATCGGCCGGCGGCACATCGTCGGGATGATCGCCGAGGCGATACCGAGCGCCGGCAGTACGACCAGATAGACCTCGGGATGGCCGAAGATCCAGAAC
>JAICYE010000172.1 GCA_025934385.1 Acidimicrobiia bacterium
CTGTCGGCCTTCCTCGACCGCTACGTGATCGGGCCCAAGGCCGGCCACCTCAACCAGCTCCGGGCGCTGGCGGCGCCGGGCGCCTGAGCGATGCTGCCCGGCTGCGTACCGTTCCCGGCCGAGTCCGCCGAGCGCTACCGGCGGGAGGGCTACTGGCGGGGCGAGCGCCTCGGCGACCTCCTGCGCCGCTGGGCGGCGGCCGGCGGTGACCGCATCGCCGTGACCGGCGCAACCCCGAACCCCGGCCGGTCCATGACGTACACCGAGCTCGACGCCGCCGCCGACCGGCTCGCCGCCGGGCTGCGCCGCCTCGGGCTGCGCCGGGGCGACCGGGTGGTGGTGCAGCTGCCCAACGTCGTGGAGTTCCCGGCGGTGTGCTTCGGGCTGCTGCGGCTGGGAGCGCTGCCGGTGTTCGCCCTGCCACCCCACCGCGAACACGAGATCGGCTACCTGGCCGAGCACTCCGAAGCCGTCGCCTACCTGGCCTGCGACACGTTCGGGGGCTTCCGCTACGGCGAGCTGGGCCGGGCCGCCCGCAAGGCGTCGCCGCAGCTGCGGCACGTGCTACTGCTCGACGGGACCGACGACCCGGGGGCTTCATCAGCCTCCCCGGAGGCAGACGACGGCGTCGTCAACCTCCGCCGGCTGCTCGACGCTCCGCTCGACGAGGCCGAGGCCCGGGCGGCGGCCGACGCCGATCCGCCCGACCCGGCCGACGTCGCCTTCTTCCTGCTGTCGGGCGGGACGACCGGGTTGCCCAAGCTCATCCCGAGGACGCACGACGACTACGCCTACAACGTGTCGGCCTCGGCCGAGCTGTGCCGGCTCGGGCCGGACACCGTGTACCTGGTGGCCTTGCCGGCGGCCCACAACTTCCCCCTCGGCTGCCCCGGACTCATGGGGACGCTGGCCGCCGGCGGGCGAGTGGTGATGGCGGCGAAGGCGTTGCCGGAGGACGCCATGGCCGTCGTGGAGGCCGAGCGGGTGACGATCACCGCGCTGGTGCCGGCGCTGGCCATCCGCTGGCTGGAGGTCCAGGCGCAGGCCGCAACCCCGTTCGATCTCTCCAGCCTCGAAGTGCTGCAGGTCGGCGGGGCCCGCCTCGTGCCCGAGGTGGCCCGCCGGATCGGTCCGGCCTTCGGCTGCCGGGTGCAGCAGGTGTTCGGAATGGCCGAAGGGCTCCTCAACTACACCCGGCTCGACGACCCCGCCGACGTCGTCGTCGAGACCCAGGGCCGGCCACTGTCGCCGGCCGACGAGATCCTCGTGGTCGGGCCCGACGGCGAAGCGGTGGCCGACGGCGAACCCGGCGAGCTCCTCACCCGGGGCCCCTACACGATCCGGGGCTACTACCGGGCCGACGCCCACAACGCCGCCGCCTTCACCGCCGACGGGTTCTACCGCAGCGGCGACGTCGTCCGCCTCCACCGGTCCGGCAACCTCACCGTCGAAGGACGGGCCAAGGACCTCATCAACCGGGGCGGGGAGAAGATCTCCGCCGAGGAGATCGAGAACCTGCTGATCGCCCACCCGGCGGTGCGGGAGGCGGCGGCGGTGGCCATGCCCCACCCCGTCCTCGGCGAGCAGACCTGCGCCTACCTGGTGCTGCGGCCCGACGAGACGGTCGACCTGGCGGCGCTGTCGGCCTACCTCGACGGGCGGGGGGTGGCCCGGTTCAAGTGGCCGGAACGGATCGAGGTCGTCGACGCCCTGCCGGTGACCAACGTCGGCAAGGTCGACAAGAAGAAGCTGCGGGACGACATCGCCGAGAAGATGAAGGGAGGGTCATGACCGACGCCCTCGACGAGTTCTACGGCGAGCTGCGCCGCCACCACCTCGAGGCGCTGTGGCGCATCAACACGACGATCATGCCCTTCGAGCCGAAGCCCCGGGCCCGGGCCTGGCTGTGGCGCCACGGCGACCTCGCCCGGCTGGCCGAGCTGGCCGGCAAGCTGGTGCCGATCGACCGGGGCGGCGACCGCCGGGTGCTGGCCGCCGTCAACCCCGGCCTGGCCGAGGCCTACGGCGATTCCGTCTACGGCGCGACCGCCACGCTGTGGGGAGCGGTGCAGTACCTCGGTCCCCACGAGTCGGCGCCGGGCCACCGCCACAGCCCGTCGGCGTTGCGGTTCGTGGTGGAGGGGTCGGGGGCGTGGACGACCGTTGACGGCGAACGGGTGCCGATGGCCCCCGGCGACCTCGTCCTCACGCCGGCCTACGCCTGGCACGACCACCAGAACGAGTCCGACGAGCCGATGTCGTGGTTCGACGGGCTCGACCTCCCGCTGGCCTGCTATCTCGACGCCCAGTTCTTCGAGTTCTACCCGTCGGGCGAGCTGCAGGTGCCGGGCTGCGGGGGGACGCCGCCGCCGGCCGGGGCCCGGCCGGGCGCCCGCTCGGCGCTCCTGCGCTATCCCTGGGCCGAGACCGAAGCGGCGCTCGAGGGCCGGCGGGCGCAGCCCGACGCCCACGACGACGTCCACATCCGGTTCACCAATCCGGCCACCGGCGGGCCGGTGCTGCCGACGCTCGACGCCACCATCCAGATGCTGCGGGCCGGGATCCGCACGCTGCCCCACCGCCACGTCCACTCCACCGTGTACCAGGTGTTCCGGGGGCGGGGGGAGACGATCGTCGACGGCGTCCGGTTCTCGTGGGAGCGGGGCGATCTCTTCGCCCTTCCGCCCTGGGTGGTGCACGAGCACTTCGCCCCCGACACCGATGCCGTGCTGTTCTCGATCACCGACGCCCCGGTGCTCGGGGTCCTCGGCCTGGAACGGGTGGTGGGCCTCGATGCCCGCCAGACGGTGACCGGCGACTTCGATCCCGGTACCCCCTGACGCCGCGACCCAGCTGGGGTCAGGCTGAGAGAAGCATCTTGGCACTTGGTGCCACTTCGGCGTAGGATGGCCCCCGGCTGGGAGCTTTTGCAATGCACGGGTGCCGCGGTCCATCACCAGCCGGGGGGTGAGGTCGCCAGTGACCATCGACAGCATTCGTGTCGCCCTGCGGGGCATGCTGGCCAACCGGATGCGCTCGCTGCTCACCATGCTCGGCATCCTGATCGGCACCGCCGCGGTGATCCTGCTCGTGGCGGTGGGGACGGGCATCTCGAACCTCGTCCAGGGCCAGATCGAAAAGCTCGGGTCGAACGCCGTCTACATCTTCCCGCAGCAGGGCAGCCGGGGCGGCCGGGACCGGGGCGGGACGAACGCCCGCCAGATCCGCCTGACCCAGAACGACGTCGACGCCCTGGCCGACAAGAGCCGGGCGCCCGACATCTCGGCGGTGGCGCCGACCGTGCAGACCGGCGTCACCGCCGTGGCCGACGGCACGACCTACGCCCTGTCGAACTTCACCGGTACGACCCCGGTCTATGCCCAGATCCGCAACGCCACCCTGTCCGCCGGCCGGTTCTTCGACGACAGCGACGAATCCAACCACGCCAAGGTGGCGGTGATCGGCCAGACGGTGGTGGAACACCTGTGGAACAAGGGGTTCAACCCCGTCGGGCAGCAGGTGGACTTCAACGGCATCCGGTTCCGGATCATCGGGATGCTGGAGAAAAAGGGATCGAGCGGCGTCGGCGACCAGGACGACGTCGTCATCGCCCCGCTCACCACCGTGAAGGACTCCCTGGTCGGCAACGTCGACACCTATTCGCTCATCGCCGTCCAGGCCGCCTCCCGCCAGCAGACCGACGCCGCCCAGTCCGAGGCCGTGGCGGTGCTGCGCGAGACGCACAAGCTCCGCCTCGGCCAGCCCCTCGACTTCCAGATCTTCAACCAGGCCAGCCTGCTCAACACCGGCAAGGCCGCCGCCCTCGTCTTCAGCCTGCTCCTCGCCGCCGTGGCCGCCATCTCGCTGTTCGTCGGCGGGATCGGGGTGATGAACATCATGCTGGTGACGGTGACCGAGCGCACCCGGGAGATCGGCATCCGCAAGGCCCTCGGCGCCCACAAGGTGGACATCCTCAGCCAGTTCCTCGTCGAAGCGGTCTTACTGGCGCTCATCGGCGGCGGCCTGGGCGTGGCCGTCGGCGTGGGCTTCGCCCAGCTGCACGTCGGCCCGCTCCGCCCGGTCGTCTCCCCCGCCTCGATCCTCGTGTCCTTCGTCGTCTCGGCGCTGGTCGGCGTGTTCTTCGGCGCCTATCCGGCCAACCGCGCCGCCAAGCTCACACCCATCGAAGCCCTGCGCTTCGAGTAGCCGCCGGCCGGCCCGAGCGGGACGTCTCGGTGGCAGAACTCATCCACCGGATGTCTGACCAGAGCACGACACCGCTGCGCCAGGAGATGCGGCTGCGCCTTCACCGACCAGCTCAACGAGGCGGTGACGGCGGCCCGCGACATCCGGGACCACTTCCGGAACCGCCAGGGCTGAGGCCGCTCAGGCTACGGCGCGGCGGCGTTGCATCCACCGCTGCAGGGCGAGCACATCGTCCTGCCGGTAGCGGCGATGACCGCCGAGAGTCCGGACGGTGACGAGCCGGCCGGCGGCTTCGAGATGGCGGAGCTGGCTGAGCCGGAGGCCGAGCAACCGGGCGGCCTCGCCGGGCCGCAGGATCGGCACCTCGTCATGCATCGTGTTCGACCTCCCGTCGATTGGTCACGGCGCTACGCGGCCGGACGCCGCTGGCCGGCGCAGTGCCCCGGCAGCTCGTCCCAACCGCACTGATGAGCATGCACGGCCGCCAGGCGCAGCGCCTTCGAGCGCTCCAGCCGCCGCCGTAGCCGGCGCATCGCCCGCTCCACCTTCACCGACACCGAACGGCCATCACCGGGGGGCACCATCATGAGGACACCTCCGACCCAGAGGATTGTTGGGGCCGCGCGTCCCAACGTCCTGAACAACGGCGCAACACCGGTGCGCTTACGGGCGAAATGACCCGGAACGCAACAAATCCCGAAAGTTCAACTGAGCGCGGTCATTGTCCGGCCCTGCCGCCACGCAGAGCGGTCAGCGACTGCTGAGACGGAAATCGTCGCCGTCGTCCGGACGGCCGCGTCGCCGCCGGAAACGCCGCCACCACGGCGGGCGTTCCGATTCCAGGTCGTGGATGACGGTCGGGGCGGCATCGGCCACGATGGCCTCGGCGTCGGCGAGCACATCGACGATGTCCTCCACCGGTTCCTCGGGTTCCGGCTCCACGGGTGGGCGGCCGGCGAGCGATCCCTGCTCGAAGTCCGTGGCGATCATCATGATCCGCTCGTAGCGGGAACAGTTCTCGGGGCAGCGCCACGGCGCCTCGGGGGCCAGGTCGAGGGTACAGAAGCGGGCGACCTCACCGTCGTCGTAGGTGCGGCTCTCGTAGTGGCAGCAGTCCTCCCGCATGGTCATGGTCAGAGTCTGCCAGCACCCCGAGCCGGTTTCGGTCTACCCGGCTTCGTGGAGTTCGATGAGGTTGCCTGAGGGGTCGGAGAGGAACGCCTGCCGGCTCGCGCCGACCGGCCTGGGAGCGCTCACCTCCACGCCCTCGGCGCGCAACGCTGCGACCGTGTCGTCCAGATCCTCGACGAGCAGCGCGAAATGTTGGCCGTGGTCCGGGGGAGGGGTGCCCTCGATCAGGTGCACCTGCTGCCCGCCGGCGTCGAGCCACGCCCCACCGAAGCCGAAGTCGGGGCGGTC
>JAICYE010000392.1 GCA_025934385.1 Acidimicrobiia bacterium
AGTACATGAGCGCGCCCGCGCCGTGGAAGATGTCGCGGATCTGCTCGATGCTCTCGTCGAAGAGCCCGAGCGTCGACGGGTTCGTCAGCATCAATCCGGCCGTGTGCTCGTCGACCTTCGCGCGCAGGTCGTCCACGTCGACGTTGCCGCGCGCGTCCGTCTTGACGGGCGTCACCTCGTAGCCGGCCATCGTCACCGACGCCGGGTTCGTGCCGTGGGCCGAGTCGGGGATCAGCACCTTGGTCGGCCGCCGCCCCGTCGCGTCGTGCCAGGCCCGCATCAGCAGCAGCCCGGTCAGCTCGCCCTGGGCGCCGGCGGCCGGCTGCAGCGTTGCCGCCGCCGTGCCGGTCACCTCGCAGAGGATGCGTTCCAGGTCGGCCAGCAGCGCCAGCCAGCCCTGGATCTGGTCAGAGGGCTGCGCCGGGTGGCACAGCGCCAGGCCCGGCATCGCCGCCACGGTGTCGCAGAGCTTGGGGTTGTACTTCATCGTGCACGACCCGAGCGGGTAGGCCCCGTGGTCGACCGAGTAGTTGCGGGCCGACAGGCGGGAGACGTGGGCCACCAGGTCGCGCTCCGAGACCTCGGGCAGCGCCGGCGGGGTGGGAGCGAGATGTTCGGCCGGCACCAGTTCCTGCGCCGACCACTCCGGCAGCCCGGTGTGGCGGAACGAACAGCCCCGCCGGCCGGGCGAGGACAGCTCGAACACCGTCGGCTCGGCCTCCCGGCCCATGAGCGGCATCGACGCCGCCCGGCCGGCGCTCGGCCGGCCGAGGATGTCGGGAACTGGGCTCCGCCCCCCTGCCGCCATCAGGCCACCGCCTTCTCGAAGGCCGTCACGTAGGCGTCGATCTCCGCCCTCGTGCGGGTCTCGGTCACGGTCACCAGCAGCGCCTCGCCCAGCTCCGGGTAGTCGGCGACGAGATCGAGCCCGCCGAGGAACCCTTCCTCGGCCAGCTTCTGCAGCACGTCGGCCGCCGGCCGCGGCGTCCTCACCGCGAACTCGTAGAGGGTCGGGCCCGACGCCGCCGCCTCCACCCCGGGGATCCGTGACAGGGCCTCTCGGGTGTAGCGGGCGCCCCGGGCGCAGCGCAGCGCCAGTTCCCGCAGACCCTGCGGGCCGAGCCAGGCCAGGTGGATGGCCGTCGTGACGGCGATCAGCGTCTGGTTGGTGCAGACGTTGGACGACGCCCCGGCCCGGCGGATGTGCTGCTCGCGGGTCGACAGCGTGAGGACGTAGGCCCGGCGGCCGTCGTGGTCCTCCCCCTCCCCTACCAGCCGGCCCGGCAGCCAGCGCCGCACCCACGGCGCCTGCTTCACGGCGAACAGGCCGACGTAGGGGCCGCCGAAGGCCAGCGGCGTGCCGAGCGGCTGACCCTCCCCCACCGCCACGTCGGCGCCGAGGTCGCCCACCGGCCGGAGCAGGCCGGCGGCCACCGGGTCGGCGCCGGCCACCAGCAGCCCGCCGGCGGCGTGGGCCCGCTCAGCGGCGGCGGCGACGTCCTCCAGCACGCCGAGGTGGTTGGGATGGGCCAGCAGCAATGCGGCGGGCTCGCCGAGGTCGTCGGGCCAGGCCGTGCCTCCCTCGGCGGTGAGCGGCGCCTCCCGGATCTCGAGCCTCGGCCCGCACAGGGTCCGGATCACGGCCCGGATGGCCGGCCGGACGCCGGCCGACACCCACACGAACCTTCGGCCTGTCGCCGCTGCGGCCAGGTTCAGGCCCTCCACCGCGGCCGAGGCGGCGTCGTAGAGCGAGGCGTTGGCCACGTCCATCCCGGTGATGCGGCAGAGCATCGTCTGGTACTCGAACAGCGCCTGGAGGACGCCCTGGGCCAGCTCCGGCTGGTACGGCGTGTAGGACGTGACGAACTCGCTCCGACCGGCCAGGGCCCGCACGGCGCTCGGAATGTCGTGCTCGTAGGCACCGCCGCCGGCGAAGCAGATCAACTGGCCGGCGCCGGCCGCCGATCCCACCGGCCGGTTGCGGCCGGCCAGGCCGCCCAGCACGTCGAGGACGTCGGCCTCCGAGCGCCCCGGGTCCACCGCCAGCCCGCCGGCCAGCCGCACGGCCTCGGGGATGTGGGCGAAGAGGTCGTCGAGGCGCTCGAGCCCGAGGAACCCCAGCATGGCCTCGATCTCGGCGCTGGTGTGGGGGGCGAAGCTACCCATGCCCCGGAGGGTAACCCCGCCCGCCGACTTCGTCGGACTTCATGCGCGCTACGGGTTCAGCGAGTCACGAATTGGGTTTGATGAATGGGGGTTTCACGACCTCGCCGACGGCCGTGCGGCCGCGGATGTCGATGTCGACGGCGGTGCCCGGCGCCGTGCCGGGCGGCAGGAAGGCCAGCGCGATCCCCCGCTCCAGCATCGGGGAGACGTTGCCGCTGGTGACCTCGCCGACCGGCTCGGCCGAGCCGCCGAGGCGCACCGGGCACTCCGCCCGGGGCACCTGCCGGTCGGCGAGGACGATGCCGGCCAGCCGCCGGGCCGGCCCCCGCTCCTTCTCGGCTACCAGAGCAGCCCGACCAGTGAAGCCGCCCGGCTTGTCCCAGCCGACGACCCAGCCCAGCCCGGCCTGGAGCGGCGTGATCCCTGGCCCGAGCTCGTGGCCATGCAAGGGGTAGCCCATCTCCAGCCGCAGGGTGTCCCGGGCTCCGAGCCCGGCCGGGACCACGCCCGCCTCCCGCAGGGCCCGCCACACGTCGACCGCCGCCTCTACCGGCACGAAGAGTTCGACGCCGTCCTCGCCGGTGTAGCCCGTCCCGCCGACGAAGCCCGATGCCCCGCCGGGCAGCGACGTGGGCGCCACGCCGAAGTGGGCCACGGCCGCCGCCTCGGGGGCCAGGTCGGCCAGCCGCCGGCGGGCCTCGGGGCCCTGCACGGCCAGCAGCGCCCGCCGCTCGGTCACCTCGTCCACGTCGGCGCCGCCGGGCGCGCCGGCCGCGGCCGCCTCCACCGCCGCCCGCGCCGGGGCGGTGTTGGCGGCGTTGGGGATCACCAGCAGCTCCTCCGGCCCGACCCACCACACGATGAGGTCATCGACGACCGAGGCGTCCTCGTCGAGCAGGTGCGTGTACTGCGCCCCGCCCGGGCCGACGCGGCCGAGGTCGTTGGTGAACAAC